>CALYOS010000012.1 GCA_945267035.1 uncultured Neisseriaceae bacterium
CTGCCCCCTTTGGCCGCTCGGGAATCCCTCCAAAAGAGAACGGCATGATAATGTTCATTTGCTCAATCGTCAAGTTAATTTGACCTTTTTTTTAAATAAAAGGCTACTTTTTTCCTACAATCGTGCATCATCATTATATAGCACTATGATAAATAAGCAATATTTAATTTATTTATTTTCACCGATGCTGTTATCAATTTCTGGTAAATTAACTGCATCATTTTGTGGAAGTCTGATCATTGGTTATGTGGCTTTTCCGTAACACAGTCAGCATAGGGACAATCAATCTATGCAAGCAAAGATACTCGCTTGCAAGTCAATGTTAGGTTGATAAAGACGCAACCAGTGAAATAATGAGCGCTATTATATTTATGCAGGCGCTTTCTTCTTTACGACAAACTTAAGTTATTGGATTTATTGCACCAAGACTCTTGAAACGAAAAAAACGCTAAAGGCGGGATTTAAAAAAAATTATTCCAATGTATCAGATGCAGTTCTCATATCTCTATAATAATCTTCCCATTTTTTACTATCTGAATAATATATTTTAGAATGATCAATTGACATGATGAAAGAAATTCTATAATTGATACCATCCCTATCGATATTATAGTCGAGAACATTTGCTCCCTTTTTCTCCCTCATGCCTATTTCTTCTAGCGATTGTGGCAATCTATTATTCTTGTTCTTAAAATTTTCTATCTTTTTGACTATTACATTGCCTTCATCTATCAATTTATTTTCTCGATATACACGTAAATGGAAATACCAAAAACAAAATAGTAATAAAACGATACCTAAAGTCATTAAAGCTTTTCTTTTCATCATTATTCTGGCTTCTCTTTTGGATATATGGGTACCGTTTAGGTGATGGTGAAGTTCTTAAGCTTGATGAAAGCATTTGGTTTTCAACAAAATTCAGCTACATTATTGTTGTCTTTATCATTAATTTTAATCTTGTCGCATAACTATCTAATGTGCTTAAGTAGGTTTAGCATGTTGTAGTCATAATAAAAGTGAAAATTGGGTGATGATGATCAAACCATTTAATTAACTTTATGGCGCGATATGAATGCAAACAATATAGTTATATTTGGACAATGATGGGTTTGAAAAAAAGTTAAGTGGTTAAAATTTATACCTTGAGTAGTCCCGCATTAAAAACCCACTTAAATTTTCTTTCTAGTATGTTGCATTCAAAGGGTACGCAATGAGAATGAAGGGACAAACCCCACTCCCAAAAGATATGTGTTTGGCAAAAGCCGATTTAACCAGAGCAAAATAAGAATAAAAAGGTAAATAATTTACCTTTTGCGTGAACCAATTCGATGATATTTTGCAGAAATCATATCAGGTAGTCTGGTTGCCAATAGAAGATCACTATAACTTATGGGAAGTGAATGTCAATTCGGGTGTTCCGCTGCTGAAGAAACCAGCAGGTAGGGATCAATTGGTCAGCAATACTCGTTTCAGCTATGCCTATTTTTAATAAATTATGCTTTTTCTGCGATTAAACGTTCGTACTTAGCCTGCAACTCTTCTGCGCTTTCCGGATGACTTTCATCAATAATGATGCAGTCAACTGGACAAACTTGCTGACATTGTGGCTCATCGTAATGACCAACACATTGTGTGCAACGCTCAGGGGTGATTTCGTATATTTCATCCCCTTGGTAGATTGCATCGTTGGGACATTCCGGTTCACACACATCGCAATTAATGCACTCATCTGTTATCAAGAGTGACATTGGTTTTCCTTTATCGTTAAATTTGAACTCAAAATCCGTGGTCGCGGATTATAGCACTATTTTATTTTCACCAACTCATGCTAATGCAATTTTGCTTAATATTGGTGATCATAACTCAATAATGCAAAACGGCTTTTACCTGATTTCCCCTCTTTGAGTATTTGCCATCCGGACGGCAACGCTGGTAGCGCGTTACTTTCCAAATAAACACGTGCCTGCGGTTGTATATACGCAGTTAATTGGGTTAATAATTGGTCCCAATGTAGCCAACCGAAAGGAGGATCAAGAAAAACCACGTCAAACAGTTGATCACAGCTGCGCAAAAAATTGAATGCATCGGTGCAGTGGATTTTACTCTGGCTCAGTTGTAAATGTGTCTGGTTGGTTTTAAGGACGCTTGCTACTTGTTTATTCATTTCAACCATGACAACCTGCTGAGCATGTCTGGATGCAGCCTCAAACCCCATCGCACCACTTCCGGCGAATAAATCTAACACTGTTTTTCCAGTGAGGTCTTGTCCTAGCCAGTTAAACAGTCGTTCACGTACGCTATCGGCGGTAGGACGCAAGCCCGTGGCTGATGGAAAGGAAATTTTTCTTCCACGGTGTATTCCGCCAATAATGCGTACCTGATTGTTATGTTGTTGATGGGTTTTGCTCATGCTCAATCACTTTAACAAAATAGACTTTCAGACATCCCGAAAGTCTATATGCACTTGTTGCTTCTGATTTACAGATCTATTCTTTGGGTGCCGGTGGTTCAATCTGTTCGCTATAACCACATTCTTTTTGCGGACAAACTTTTTCGGTACCGCGACGTTTCGTGGTTTTAATGGTCATTAATGGCCAGTGACACTGCGGACACGGTTCATTCACAGGCGGGTTCCACACGGCATAATCACAATCTGGATAGGTATTACAGCTATAAAATAGCTTGCCATAACGACTTTTACGTTCGATCAGATGACCTTTATGACATTTAGGACATTCAATACCGGTGTCTTTAGGCTTTTCTAAAGGTTCGATGTATTTACATTTGGGATAGTTAGCACAACCAATAAATTTGCCATAACGGCCACGTTTATACACCAGTTGTCCTTCGCATTTAGGACAAGTGCGCCCTTCAACGATGGTAGGCTCTTCGGCGGCTTTGGCGGCCTCTTCTGCTGTTTCGTTAACGTTGCGTGTATAGTCGCAATCGGGATAACCGCTACAAGCGATAAAACGACCACGTTTACCAAATTTTATCTGAAGTTGATGTGCTCCACACTTAGGACAGATTTCATCCAAATTTTCAGCAGTCAGTTCTGCCCGTGGAATGTCTTCTTTCGCTTTGATTTCTTTATCAAAACCCTTCCAGAATTGGTGCATCACTGGCTTCCATTCGCGCTTACCACCCGCGATATCATCCAGTTGGTTTTCTAACTTAGCGGTAAAGTTGTAATCCACATATTGACCGAAGTGTTCGGTAAGAAATTTATTGACCACTTCACCGGTATCGGTGGGCATAAATCGTTTCTGCTCCAGCGTAACATATTCTCTCTCTTTGAGGGTAGAAATGATACTGGCATAGGTGGACGGTCTACCGATACCGTATTCTTCTAATGCCTTAACCAGACTTGCTTCAGAATAACGGGGTGGTGGCTGGGTAAAATGCTGTTCTCCGGAAATATTATCTACCGGCAATTGTTCACCTTCTGATAATTCAGGTAATTTTTTAGCATCTTCATCATCTTCGCTATCATCTACACCTTCTTCGTAAACACTCAAAAAGCCAGCAAAGGTTTGCACCTGTCCAGTTACGCGGAATACCCCTTTTCCGACCACGATATCAACGGTGGTGGTATCGAACCGTGCTGGAGCCATTTGACTGGCGATAGCACGCTGCCAAATCATTTGGTACAGACGAAACTGATCAGCACTGAGGAAGGGTTTGACCTCTTCTGGTGTGCGATAAATTGAGGTTGGACGAATGGCTTCATGCGCTTCCTGCGCGTTTTTGGATTTGGTTTTGTAAACTTTAGGCGCAGAAGGCAGATAATCGCTGCCAATTTTATTTTCGATGTAATGACGCATTTCAGTGACAGCATCATCTGACAAGCTAACAGAGTCAGTACGCATATAGGTAATCAAACCAACAGCACCTTGTCCCACATCCACACCTTCATATAGTTGCTGTGCAGTACGCATGGTCCGGTCGGTAGTCATGCTTAATTTACGTACAGCTTCCTGTTGCATGGTTGAGGTGGTAAAAGGGGCAGCTGGGTTGCGGCTGCGTTTTTTCTTTTCCACTTTAGAAACATGTGCCGGCTGATCAAGCAACTCTGTCACAATTTCTTCCTGACGCGCTTGATCTGGTATATCAAATTGCTCCAGCTTTTGTCCTTGCCAATGGGTTAGCTTGGCTTTAAATTTGGTACGGTTTTTATGACTATCCAGATGAATAGTCCAATATTCCTGAGTGGTGAAATCGCGGATTTCCTGCTCGCGTTCACAAATCATACGCAAAGCTGGGCTTTGTACGCGACCGGCAGATAAACCGCGACGTATTTTTTTCCACAGCAAGGGAGAAAGATTAAACCCCACGAGATAATCCAGTGCGCGCCGCGCCTGTTGCGCATCAACCAGTGTCTGAGATAGTTCGCGCGGATGAGCAACCGCATCCAAAACGGCTTTTTTAGTCACTTCATGAAATACAACGCGCTTTGGATGCAGATTTTTTAAACCACGCTTACTCTTAAGTATTTCCTGTAAATGCCAAGAAATGGCTTCGCCCTCTCTATCCGGGTCAGTAGCCAGATAAAGAGCATCCGCTTCTTTTGCTGCTGCAACAATCGCATCAAGATGTTTGGCATTGCGACTGACTAGCTGATACTTCATAGCAAAGTCGTTTTCTGGATCGACAGCCCCGCTTTTGGGAACCAGATCGCGGATATGACCATAGGAAGCCAAAATTTCAAAATCGCTACCAAGATATTTCTTCAGCGTTTTGGCTTTGGATGGAGATTCAACAATCAACAGGTTTTTTGCCATTCGTTCAGGCTCACATTCGTTATTAATTATTGGTGATAAATGTTGGGTTTGTTTTGTCTGATCAAATCAGACTTTTAAGTAAAAAGCTTTCAGACGGTCTGAAAGCTTCGGCAAGATGATAAGCTACGCCATGATTCATTGCATAACTGCTTCGCCGTTAAGCGCTGCCATCAATTCGTCGCCAATTAATACCGGCAACTCCGATCGATGCGCCCACAATACCAACAATGTCAATACTTTTGCATGATCAACAGTAATATCATCATAAGGTAAATTCATCAGTGCATTTAGCACAAATTCCCGCTGCTCAGGATTTAAAGCACCATTTTGCTCCAAAAAGTGCATTAAAGCGCGCACTGGCAGAGGCAATAAATCCAGTTCTTCAGCATTATAAATTCGTGTTCCAGTACTGGCACGTAATGCTTCTGCGGGAATCAAGGGTTCAAAACGCAATCCGTCTAGACATGATAGTGCATCACCGATTTCTTCATCATCGAAACCAACTTCTTCAAGCAACACTCCCAGATCATGTCTGGGCGGAAATGCATCAACATCTTGAAAGTGCTCAATTAAAAAGGCAATTACATCAATCATTTGCTTTCCTTTCAAGATTTAATTCGTTGATAACAACCGCCAGGCAAGGCGGTAATCCAGCCAGCAAGTTCCAGCGTAATAAGATTAGCATACACATCTGCGGCAGGGATGCCAAGTGCTGTCACCAATGTATCTGGATGCATTACACCATAACCCAACCCTGTTAATACAATCTGTTCCGTTTTATTCAAAACTTTACTTGCATCCTCGGTTTCTGTTAATGTTTCTTCACCATGGTAATGTAAGTTTTTATCGCTATTGTGGAATTTTTCCACTGTTGGCTGCTGGTTATATGCTTGCATTTGATTTTTTTGCAAGAGCAAGGTGCACTCTTGTTCAATATCGGTTAAATTTTCTACTAGTTTGGCACCTTGTTTAATGAGCAGATGACAACCTTTACTCAAGGGGTTATCAATGGATCCGGGTATTGCCATCACTTCGCGTCCCATCTCACCGGCCAAACGTGCGGTGATAAGCGAACCTGATTCGACAGCTGCTTCAACCACTAATGTTCCTTGGCTTAAGGCGGCAATTAGGCGGTTACGCCGTGGGAAATTTCCTGCTAATGGTCGAGTGCCCAAAGGAAATTCGGAAATCAAACAACCATGATGGCTAATTTGTTGCGCCAATTCTTTATTACGCGCCGGATAAACCCGATCAATACCGGTACCCCATACAGCAATGGTAGAGCCAGATCCTTTGAGTGCGCCTTGATGCGCAGCTGTATCTATGCCATCTGCCATACCTGATACGATCACCACTCCTTTTTGTGCCAATTCTGTAGCAAATTCGCTGGCAATCCTTAAAGCCTGTGGCGTGGCGTGGCGACTACCGACTATGGCTAATGCTGGTTGCTGCAAACATTGAGTATTACCACGAATAAAAAGTAGTGGCGGCGGTGTCAACCCTTCAGTGAGCATACCAGGAAAATCTTCATCAGCCAGTAGTAATAACTTGGCATCATCGTGAGATTGCTCCCACTGTAATGCTGCCTTAGTAGCCTCTTTGGCGATGTCCTGTCGCCAGTATGGTTGTACTTGAGCACGAACCAGCGGTTTTATTTCGTTAAAAGGAGTCTCTAGGACATTTTGCGCCGAACCAAAATGTTTTATTAAGCGAAGAAATGTTTCTGCCCCAATATATGGTGTTAAAGCCAGTTCAATCCAAGCTGAACGCTCTAGCTCGTTCATTTACTTTTTCTTTACGTTATATCTTTACATAATTATGGCAAAAGTAAATATTTTGAACAATGAAATATTTATTTCATCTCTGCCATCAGTGCTGAAATACTTATTATTATTGATGCTATCATTTTATTTTTGTTGGTTAATTTGATCGATTTAGTGAATGCAAGAAATAAAGATTATTTTTTCATATAGGTAAAATGTCGATCAATTCAAACGATCAACTATTGAACCCACTTACTCATCCAGCTAAAAGCTGATCAATAGAGGGTTGGTATTTCACCAGATACAAAAACGAAAAAATTTAAGGATTTATCGCATTCATTTTTATAACAATATGGTTATCTATTTTATATACTCTGCAATTTTCATCACCGGAATCGACCTGATTTAATGGTTAGCCCTTGTTGTATTCTGGAAGCTAAGCTGCAGTTACGTAATGCATGGGTTAAAGCAACAGCCAAAGCATCTGCAGCATCTGCTTGTGGAGTGCCAGATAATGACAACATTTGCACCACCATATGTTGTACTTGTTCTTTAGCCGCTTTTCCTCTACCCACCACCGCTTGTTTCACTTGTAAGGCAGTGTATTCATATACTGGTAATTCGCCCAGTGTCAGCGCAGCTAAAGCCGCTCCCCGAGCCTGACCGAGCACGAGCGTTGCTGCCGGATTAACATTCACAAATACTTGTTCAACAGCTGTTTGCGTTGGTTGATAGGTAGTAATCACTTCTTGAAGGTTACGCACGATAATACGAATCCGCTCGGCCAGAGGCGCTCCTGGGGTGGTTTTGATACAACCAGAGGCGACATAGAAGTGTTGATTGCCGATGACATCAATCACGCCAAACCCGGTGATGCGGCTACCGGGATCGACCCCTAATATGCGGATTTTCTGGCATGAATGTTGCTGTACTGACATGTTATGTGACTATGAAAAAAAACAAGATTTAATATTATGCTGGTCAAAAGCAGTAAAAGTATTTTTAGTATAAAGTAAAGTTCGGATGATGTAGAGGGTGTTTACAGCAAGTGCTGTTCTAAAATCTGATTCGCCTGCTCTAAACGTTCTATTGTGCCGACATCAAGCCATAGTCCTTGATGATGCTCACCTCTTACCTGTCCAGATGCAATCGCAGTTCGTAATAAAGGGGCTAATTTCGCTCGAGTGTGTGGAGCAATTTGGTTAAATAAGGCTGGTTGATACACGCCTACGCCACTGAATGTGAAAGACTGTGCAGGCTGTGATTCGGTAACTCTACCAGCGGGAGTCAAGCCGAAGTCCCCTTGCGGATGATGCGCAGGATTATCCACTAACCATAGATATGCTTGATCTTGGCTTTGCTGCATGGTCTGCGCAATGGCAAATGCTTTGCTGAAATCGATATCTGTCAATACATCACCATTGACAACTAAAAAGGGCTTGTCTCCCAATAATGGTAGTGCTGTTGCGATACCACCGGCAGTTTCCAAACCACCTGAATTTTCAGCAGAATAAGCTATATTCACTCCATAATCTTGACCATTACCCAGTTTTGCCTCAATCATATGCCCTAGCCAAGCATGATTAATGACGACGTCCCGAAAACCTGCTAAGTATAAACGTTTAAGATGATGACCGATTAAAGGCAAGTTACCGACGGTGAGTAAAGGTTTCGGGCAAGTATCGGTGAGTGGTCGCATTCGTTCTCCACGACCGGCAGCAAGGATCATGACTTTCATGGATCGATTTTCTTCAATGAGTTTAGAAATCTGTTTAGGGTAAAGGCAATGTAAAAGGCAAAGCTGAAGCTTTGCCTTGGTCATTATAACGCGATCAATTGAGTGGTTTTAAACCAATGTTAGATCTGGACCACTGTTGAACACGCTGACACCTTTTTGTCCATCTTCATATAATTTGATACGCAGGCGTAAATCGTTGGGTGAATCTGACTGTCGCAATGCTTCTTCATAATCGATGACGTCATCAACATACAACTGGAACAAGCACTGATCAAATGTTTGCATCCCTTCATTGCCACATTTGGCCATCATATCCTTGATTTCCATCAACTCGCCTTTGTAGATAAAATCCTGGATAGTGGTGGTATTAATCAAGAGATCAATGGCGGCCCGTCGTCCTTTACCATCTTTTTTGACAGCCAAACGTTGACCTATGATACACACTAAGTTTAAGGCCAAATCCATCAGTACTTGTTTATGCTGCTCTTCCGGATAGAAGTTTAGAATACGTTCAATCGCTTGATCAGCACTACTTGCATGCAAGGTAAAGAAACATAAGTGACCGGTTTGTGCCAATTTTAAAGCATATTCCATGCTTTCATCACTACGCACCTCACCGACGCAGACCACATCTGGCGCCTCACGTAAGGCACTTTGCATGGCATTATCCCAACTCAATGTATCCACACCGACTTCACGATGGGTAATGATGCTTTTTTTCGGCTTATGCACAAATTCGATCGGGTCTTCAATGGTCAGAATATGACCTGCAGAATTAGCATTGCGATAATCCAACATCGCAGCCATGGTCGTCGATTTACCGCTTCCTGTGGGACCGGCCAAAATAATTAATCCACGCTTTTTCATCACCAATTCATTTAGCACTGGCGGCAGTAACATATTCTCAATGGTGGGAATTTCGGTGGTAATTTGACGCAACACCATTCCTACTCTGCCCTGTTCGTGGTACGCATTGACACGAAAACGTGATCCATTTCTGGCGACGATGGAATAGTTTAATTCCAGTTCTGTTTTGAATTTTTGCCATTGAGACTTTGACATGGTGGTCATGACTATTTTGGCGGTATCTTCAGCGGTGAGTGGCTTGGTTAGCGCAGGCATGGTTTTACCATCAATTTTCCACGCTGGCGGAAACCCAGGGCTGATAAAGATATCTGCCGCTTTTAAGCGCACTGCTTCTTCAGCCATTTTTTCTAACACAGGATGTAGAAATAAATTGTCTTTCCCTGCTGCGGTGGTTTCTTTATTGCTTACGTCATTTCTTGGCGTTACAGTATTTGGTGATTCAGTCATGATCAACTTTAATTTAATATTATATTAGGATATGGGTAATCACTCACAGGAACTTCGGCATGGAGTATATGTTTGTTTGAGCTTTTTAAATCTGTTGTAAAGAGCCGACCCTCTTTATCCCTTAGCACTCTTTGCCAATCAGTCTTTTTAGCTATTAACCCACTATATAGACTGATCAGGCAAACGAGAATTTGAATTTGGCAGCGAATAAATGGAAAAAAACGATTATATTTGATCGGGATGAACTGCTTTAGCACGAGCTTCATCTAAGCTGATGCGTCCTTCTCGAACCAATTGTTTCAGGCTTTGATCCAAAGTTTGCATGCCGTATTTTTGCCCAGTTTGTAACGTGGAATTCATTTGGGCAATTTTGTTTTCGCGAATCAAATTACGAATCGCTGGGGTACTAAGCATGATTTCATGAGCAGCAACACGACCTCGACCATCTTTGGTTTTGAGTAATGTCTGCGAAATCACTGCTTGCAGACTTTCCGATAGCATAGATCGTACCATTTCCTTTTCACCAGCCGGAAACACATCGACAATACGGTCAACCGTACGAGCAGCGCCGGTAGTATGCAAGGTACCCAATACCAAGTGACCTGTTTCTGCTGCTGTGAGCGCCAGACCAATGGTTTCAGGGTCACGCATTTCCCCTACCAGAATCACATCCGGGTCTTCACGCAGGGCTGAGCGTAACGCATTGGAAAAGCTATGGGTGTGAGCATGTAATTCACGTTGGTTAACTAAACATTTTTTACTTGTGTGAATAAACTCAACCGGATCTTCAATGGTTAGAATATGACCGGCGTGATAAGTATTGATATAGTCAATGATGGCAGCCAGAGTCGTGGATTTACCCGAGCCGGTAGGTCCGGTCACCAAGACTAAACCGCGAGGAAAGTTAGCAATTTTTTGAAAAACGGCTGGCGCTTGCAGTTCTTCAAGAGTTAAAACCTGATTGGGAATAGTACGCAGCACCGCAGCTGGACCGCGTTCGGTATTAAAAGCATTGACACGAAAGCGCGAAACGTTGGGCAATTCAAATGAAAAGTCAGCTTCCAGATTTTGTTGATAATCTTTACGCTGATGATCATTCATGATGGAAGAAATCATTTTGCCCACTTCTTCAGGAGTCTGATCAGGCAGATTGATACGGCGGACATCGCCATTTACCCGTATCATCGGTGGCAGACCAGCACTCAAATGTAAGTCAGATGCTTTATTTTTTACGCCGAAAGTCAGCAAATCGGTTAGTTGCATACAAGCTCCGTTAGGTTGCCTAATTAGGTAGGCGACGAATAATTTGTCTTATTTTAAACAAATTAGCTTATCTTTAAAATGAAAATATTTGTGCGGTTTGTGCAATTTTTGATATATGCCAATAAAATCAGTGATGGATATTAACGAAAACTCTTTATTTATGCAAAAACACCATAACTTAGTCGAACAATGGCAGCAGGTTTTACAACAGATAGAGCAAACCCGTCAGCAAACTGGTGCCACACAGCCCGTGCAATTGATAGCGGTTAGCAAAACTTTTCCCGCATCAGATATTGCTACGCTCTATCATGCCGGACAACGCGATTTTGGCGAAAACTATATTCAGGAATTTAGCGACAAAACCAACCAACTCAGTGACCTGTCAGTTATCTGGCATATGATTGGACATATTCAGTCAAATAAAAGCCGCATTGTCGCGGAAAGAGCGCACTGGGTACATACCATTGATCGAGAAAAAATTGCTCGGCGATTACACGAGCAAAGACCAGCTCATTTGCCCCCGCTTAATGTTTGCATCGAAATCAATATCGCTGCTGAGGATAATAAACATGGTATTGCCGCAGATACCGATACGATGCTGGATCTGGCTATGACAATCAGCCAACTGACCAAACTAAGATTACGTGGTCTGATGTGTGTCGCCAAAGCCAATAGTAGTGTGGCGGAACTCAAAGAACAATTTAGACACATGCAGTCATTGCTGCAACAATTGAATCAGGCTGGATTCAGCGCAGATGTGCTGTCAATGGGGATGAGCAGCGATATGGATACGGCGATTGCCTGTGGCGCTACCCACGTGCGTATTGGTAGTGCTATTTTTGGTCATCGTTCGTATCATGAAAATCAGCAAATGTGATCACAACCGATATGGAAATAAGTCAGTTTTTTTACCAATTCATAAACTGCTTGGACAATACATCAGATATGGGTGACCATAGCAAAAACCTGCTGACCATTTTAGGTGAGCAGCAGGTTTGCAGTTAATTAATC
The DNA here is from genome assembly GCA_945267035.1 of uncultured Neisseriaceae bacterium. GTDB lineage: Bacteria > Pseudomonadota > Gammaproteobacteria > Burkholderiales > Neisseriaceae > Snodgrassella. The sequence goes on from CALYOS010000012.1 coordinate 11,871, forward strand.
ACACCGATTATGCACAAATTGAGATCATCACCCGATTTTTTCAGCCTTGAACCACTGTTTAGGCAGAACCATTTCATCTTGAGCAGCCACAATTTGTAATTCGTACTGATGACGCTTTAAAGTCTCCAGCATGACAGCATAAACTGCTGATGTCGTATGTTCGAAGGTTTCCACTAGCGATTTACCTAATAGATAATTAGCCAGAAAAATACCGCTGGTCATGTCACCCACCCCGACAGGTTGGCGTTCACCAAAATCGACTAAAGGTCGATGGATATGCCATGCTTCATTGTTGGTGACCAAAAGCATTTCAAATCGATCCGTTTGATATCCTGCACGACTCAGGTGTTTAACTAACACTACTTTCGGCCCTTTTTGGCACAGACGACGGCAGGCAGCAACGGCCTCTTCTACATTATGTATGCGTTGCTGACCATTTAATTCTTCCAGTTCAAACAAATTTGGCGCGATCATATCACTGACAGTCAAGGCCGTATTGCATAGAAACTCGGCCACGCCATCAGCCACAATACACCCTTTTTCTGGATGCCCCATAACTGGATCACAGAAATATAGTGCTGCTGGATTCACCTGCTTAACTTTGCGGACTATGTCAACGATCGCATGACCTTGTTCGGCTGAGCCCATATAACCGCTCAATACCGCATCACAATTTTTTAACTCACCAATTTGATCAATTCCCTCTACAATATCGATTAAATGAGATGGTGCCATCACCATACCTTGCCATTGGCGATATTGTGTGTGATTAGAAAACTGCACCGTATTTAATGGCCATACATCGACACCCAAACGGCGTATAGGAAATACAGTCGCACTATTGCCCGCATGACCAAAAACCACATGAGACTGAATTGAAAGTATATTTTTCATGATATTGCCAATTTCAACCCGGTAAAAATAAGATAATAGGCGGCGAAAAACAAAAAATGACTTAGCCTACCTGTAAGATAAAATTGATTATACGCAGATTATATTGGCAAAGATCAATCATTACTTATCTCAACAACTCAAACCATAATCTTGCTATTGAATCCAGTTTCTACACCATTAAAGACAAAATTTACCGCTACGGTGCATTTCATTCACACGCTGCAGAATTGCAGATCTATTAAGGTAAATAACTAATCCAAATAGCTCTATGATCAGAACCTTGCCACGAATAACTGCCCACTGCCACTATTTTATTGGTTTGTCGCACTAAAGCATGGTCGATCGATAATAATCCTGGCAGCCAAGTTGGACGTGCGCGTGGACTAGTTAAATGTACATCAGCAGCCTGTATAAACTCCTGAAAAACCGGAGAAAACGCACTGATATTCATGTCACCTAACACAACAACATTGTTTTTTTCCTGCCTGATTGATGTAGCTAAAGCTTGTAATTGTTTATTGCGCTTATGTAACAAATCAGTCGTTAGCGGTGGTGGTGGGTGGAGACCATAAATAATCAAACCATTTTGTAATTCGGCGCGGATATATGGGTACTTCCGGTTGTCTGGTGTGTACAGAACTTCACAACTTTTTAAAGGTAAGCGTGAGTACAGTGCTATACCAAATGGAGAATCTTTATAATGTGCACAATTCTGAGTGGTGGTAGCCAGAGGTTGAAGCATTCTACCCCACACAGTGGAAGCCTCGGTCAGAAAAATAACATCATGCTTGCTGTTATAAATCCAGCTACTTTCCCTTGCTATATCCTTATTTTTATACAATACGTTATAACTTAAGATACGAACAGGTGCAGCTGTTAATGCATCACCGGCATAACTTGGCAGCCATGGGGTAAAACAGAAATAACAACCACATATACTTACGCTGGCAAAAATGCAGCGTTGTATTTTATTTTGCTTAATAAAACATAATCCTAATAACACCAAAGTGTAAAACGGAGTGAAATGGGATAACTGCTCAAAGATCCAGAATCCTGAACTCAACTGTCCTAGCAACATCGCAGTCAGTGACAACCAACCCAGACTTAATAAGTACTTTTTCATAATATTTGTCAATGCAGAATAAAGATCCTGTGCAATTAATAGAAATTGCTCTTTTTAAACTTGATAAATAATTTACGCTTCTTTTTGGCTTAGATAGATGATTAGCAGGTTGATTATATAATGGATGCATAAATTCTTCGTGGTTTTCGATCAATCAAGGATAAATATCTTTTGCGCATAAACCAAAAGCCAACTTGTAAGTTGGCTTTTGTGTAACATTAAACTGTTTTTCTCATCCAGATTCAGATAACGGCACATTTACTGGTCAAAAGCAATTTAAATCATGTCGTTATTGTCTCAATTCAAAGATGTAACAGTCACTCAACTAAGAAATTATTCTTTATTCGGAAACAAAGCTGCTGTTTTTCTGACTAATGCCACAAACTCACTACGATAGCCATGGGGATCATTACCTTTGGCATGATTGGCCCAATCAGCTATCTGCTCATAGCTTGTCTGCGATAATTCAGGATTGTTACGTAGCTTTTGTCCAAACGCAGCCACTGCAGTCAGGAAACGGGTCTCCGTTCCTGCACGCTCAAAAGAACTACTTAAGGCGGTTTTTTCTATCGGTAAAGAAACAAGAGCACTGGTTTTACCATTGGGCGCCTTCCAACGCAATTTAAGAAAAGCTATTTCATCACTCTGCGATACAACCGGTTTCGAACTTTGGCTTTGATACCGCAGTGGGTCGATACTTGGCTTAGCACCAACTAACGTAAGCTCATACAGAATAGTCACTTTTTTTCCTGAACCAATATCCCCTGCATCCACCTTATCATTATTAAAATCTTCCTGCTTTAACTGGCGTTTTTCGTAACCAATCTGACGATATTCCAGTACTTGGCTAGGATTGAATTCAATTTGTGCTTTCACATCTTTAGCGACAGTCACTAATGTGGCACTCATTTCTTCCTGCAATACCTTTTGGCCTTCTTTCAAATTATCAATATAGCTGTAATTACCATCACCGACATCAGCAATTTGCATCATCAACTCATCATTAAGATTACGCATGCCAAAGCCCAGCGTCGATAAAGTTATTCCCTTAACTTTTTCGTCACTAATCAGTGCTTTCAACTCTTCAATATGATTGTTTATATGAAAAAAGTTGCCGCCATAGGAAGCGAATAAAATGCGATTTATGCCATTTTTCACTTTGGCTCGTTCAGCCATTTTATATGCCATTTTCAGTTCTTCACCGTTAACTTCTCCATCTACTTTTCCAGCGACAATGCCACCGTCCATCTCCAATTTATTAATTGCCGCCAGAATTTTAGCTTTATTGCTTCCTGATGTTGGTTCTAGTGCTACGTCTCCAATACCCAGACCTTTAACGATGGAAACCTTGTCCTGTGGACGCAACTGATCAACCAAATATTTTAATGATTTTTGGATTAAACCCAATCTATCCTCCCCATACATTAAAGCAGAGGTATCGATCAAAAATACCAAATTTGCTGGCGGTAACTGATCATAATTCGTTTGAGCAGCCTTAATATTGACTCGCAACAAAACCTTGTTTGCATTCCAAGGACTGGGTGTCAGCTCATAGGTGGCGGCAAACGGAGAACCGGGCAAAGGCTTTAATTGTTCATTCGTGGCTGCCGGAAAATAATTAATAAACTCTTCAACCCGCACTGCATCAGGTTGTGGCAATCTATCTTGGGATAAATAACTTCGAGTAATGGCATAGCTGGCAGTGTCCATATCCAGGCTGAAGGTACTGACTGGCTCTGCTATAACTTGTTTTATTGAATTATTTGAATAGTTTTTATATTTTGAGCCATCTGCATCAAGAATATAACCGGGTGGTGGTGAGCTTATTATTGGTCCTTGAGGTAGTTCTGGGCCTAAAGGTGCAGTTGCTAGAGCTACCTTTGAATCATTTATTTCACTCTCATGGGCTCTAGCCTGTGATTTATCAAGAGTATCTTGCTTTACATTCTGCGATTCTACTTCTTTGTTATGATCAGAAGACCCTGAGTTACAGGCACTGAGTATGCCCGTAATTAACAAAATCAGCATAGAATATCTGCTCAAACAGGCTTTTGATTTAATCATGATCTCAATCCTCACATTTCTCCCATTGTTAGCAAATTATAAACTTGATTTAACATAATAGGTAAACATAAGCTGTTGAAATGAACGTCTTTACATAATTCTGATATTCTAGTGTAAGCAACCATGATGCTGATGATTTATTGTGATTCAATAAACTCAATTCTTATCTATGACTGAAAAACGATTCTTTCATTTTCGAAGGTAAGTATTCTTAGATAACCAACGTAATGTTACCTAAAAAATTTTTTATTCAAACGTTTACAAGATTTTTGGTACTGGCAGAGAGTTAAAATCACATTGATGGTTCATTAGGAAACTCATTTGGTCAAGTCATCCTCACTAAATGGTAAGCTCAATAATAAGTACTTTTTCATAATATTTGTCAATGCAGAATAAAGATCCTGTGCAATTAATAGAAATTGCTCTTTTTAAACTTGATAAATAATTTACGCTTCTTTTTGGCTTAGATAGATGATTAGCAGGTTGATTATATAATGGATGCATAAATTCTTCGTGGTTTTCGATCAATCAAGGATAAATATCTTTTGCGCATAAACCAAAAGCCAACTTGTAAGTTGGCTTTTGTGTAACATTAAACTGTTTTTCTCATCCAGATTCAGATAACGGCACATTTACTGGTCAAAAGCAATTTAAATCATGTCGTTATTGTCTCAATTCAAAGATGTAACAGTCACTCAACTAAGAAATTATTCTTTATTCGGAAACAAAGCTGCTGTTTTTCTGACTAATGCCACAAACTCACTACGATAGCCATGGGGATCATTACCTTTGGCATGATTGGCCCAATCAGCTATCTGCTCATAGCTTGTCTGCGATAATTCAGGATTGTTACGTAGCTTTTGTCCAAACGCAGCCACTGCAGTCAGGAAACGGGTCTCCGTTCCTGCACGCTCAAAAGAACTACTTAAGGCGGTTTTTTCTATCGGTAAAGAAACAAGAGCACTGGTTTTACCATTGGGCGCCTTCCAACGCAATTTAAGAAAAGCTATTTCATCACTCTGCGATACAACCGGTTTCGAACTTTGGCTTTGATACCGCAGTGGGTCGATACTTGGCTTAGCACCAACTAACGTAAGCTCATACAGAATAGTCACTTTTTTTCCTGAACCAATATCCCCTGCATCCACCTTATCATTATTAAAATCTTCCTGCTTTAACTGGCGTTTTTCGTAACCAATCTGACGATATTCCAGTACTTGGCTAGGATTGAATTCAATTTGTGCTTTCACATCTTTAGCGACAGTCACTAATGTGGCACTCATTTCTTCCTGCAATACCTTTTGGCCTTCTTTCAAATTATCAATATAGCTGTAATTACCATTTCCGGCATCAGCAATTTGCACCATCATCGCATCATTAAGATTACCCATACCAAAGCCCAGCGTCGATAAAGTTATTCCCTTATCTTTCTCAGCGCTCACCAGTGCTTTCAACTCTTCAGTACTGTTTATGCCTACATTAAAATCGCCATCGGTAGCCAATAAAATGCGATTTATGCCATTTTTCACTTTGGCTCGTTCAGCCATTTTATAAGCCAGCTTCAGCCCTTCTCCGCCGGCTGTACTGCCCCCAGCTTCAAGTTGATTAATTGCCGCCAAAATTTTAGCTTTATTGCTCCCTGAAGTTGGTTCCAAAGCTACGCCTGCACTACCCGCATAAGTAACAATGGAGACCTTGTCCTGTGGACGCAACTGATCAACCAAATATTTTAATGATTTTTTCACTAAACCCAATCTATCTGGCCCATACATTGAACCAGAGGTATCGATCAAAAATACCAAATTTGCTGGCGGTAACTGATCATAATTCGTTTGAGCAGCCTTAATATTGACTCGCAACAAAACCTTGTTTGCATTCCAAGGACTGGGTGTCAGCTCATAGGTGGCGGCAAACGGAGAACCGGGCAAAGGCTTTAATTGTTCATTCGTGGCTGCCGGAAAATAATTAATAAACTCTTCAACCCGCACTGCATCAGGATGTGGCATTCTATCTTGGGATAAATAGTCTCGAATATGGGCATAGCTGGCAGTGTCCATGTCCAGACTGAAGGTACTGACTGGCTCTGCAATTACTTGTTTTATCGGATTATCTGAATAGTTTTTATACTTTGACGTATCGATATTAGCATTACTATGTTCCATTGCGATCATTGTACGACTAGGTGGTGCGCCGTCAGCCAAAGGTGGTTGCAAAGGTGGTTGCCCTTTGGAATTTGCCAATTGACCATACATGACGATCTCACGTGTTTCATTTGGATCTTCATCACCCTTATTTTGCGATACATTTTGCGCTTCAATCTTAGCATCACGACCAGAGGGCGTAGAGTTACAGGCACTGAGTATGCCCGTAATTAGCAAAACCAGCACAGAATATCTGCTTAAATAGGCTTTTGATTTAATCATGATCTCAATCCTCACATTTCTTCTATCGTTTGCAAATTATAAACTAGATTTAACATAGATTGATAACACAAGCCATTGAAGAGGATGGTTTTTACGTAATTTTGATAATCTAGAGTAAATAGATATGATGCTGATGATTTATTGCGGTTGAACAAACTCAATTCTTATCCATGACTGAAAAACGATTCATTCAGTTTCGAAGATAGCTATTTTTAGATAACCAACACAACGTTACCTCGAAAATTTTTTCAACGATTTAAAAGAGGATAGCAAGATTTTTGGCACTGGCTGTGAGGTAAAAGCATATTGATGTTTCATCTGCAAACTCATTTGGTCAAGCCATCCTTCACTAAAGTGGTCAGCACAATAAAAGGTATTTTTTTGAACTTGAATAAGATTAAAAATTATTCCAGTAATTAATGATCAGTTGTACTACCCCCAGCTTCAAATTGATTAATTGCCACCAGAATTTTAGCTTTATTGCTCCCTGAAGTTGGTTCCAAAGCTACGCCTGCACTACCCGCATAAGTAACAATGGAGACCTTGTCCTGTGGACACAACTGATCAAACAAAAATTTTAATGATTTTTTTGACTCATCCCAATCCATCCAACCCCTTTATTGAACTGGAGGTATCGGTCAAAAATACCAAATTTGCTGGCGGTAGCTGATCATAATTCATTTGATTAGCCTTAATATTGACTCGCAACAAAACCTTGTTTACATTCCATGAACTGGGTGTCAGCTCATAGGTGGCGATAAACGGAGAACCGGGCAAAGGCTTTAATTGTTCATTCGTGGCTGCCGGAAAATAATTAATAAACTCTTCAACCCGCACTGCATCAGGATGTGGCATTCTATCTTGGGATAAATAGTCTCGAATATGGGCATAGCTGGCAGTGTCCATGTCCAGACTGAAGGTACTGACTGGCTCTGCAATAACTTGTTTTATCGGATTATCAGAATAGTTTTTATACTTTGAAGTATCGATATTAGCATTACAACAGCTATTATCCATTCCGATCATTGAATGTCTATATGGTGAGCCGCCAACTAATGGAATAACTGCCTTAATTAATTTTTCATCTTTAATTAAGCATTTGCCTTTACTGTCTACACATATATTTTGCTTTCTTCTAATGATATATATCGCATCTTCGGCATTTTTCCACCTTCTTTCTGACATTCTTAGCGGTTTCTCCGATAACTCATCATTGGTTAACTCTTGAACTTCTCGCTAGATTTAATGCAACCTTCTTTTAATGATAAAGACAGGATAGAAAAGTAATTTAATTATGTTTATTACTTTTATAACTTACTCTTTTTTAATCGATATCGTTTCTTGTGATAGTAAAAGTCCAAATAAGGAGATTTCCACAAATATTTTTTTCCATCAAAATATATTTTTCCAAAATCCTTGGTTTTTTCTAGAACAGCACTTTCAATACCATCTAAATATTTCAAATAAGTTAAAGACAGAATATTACTATTAATTACTTTACCTTTTAATAAATATTTCTCATACATCTGATATCCAGCTATTTCATAAATGATAGAATCTTTTGAAATACTTAAATATATACTTTGGTTTTCTCTCCAATCTTTCGATTCTTTAGTTATTACATGATATACTCCATGCCACTTTTTGGGGATGATTGTACTTTTATTATATTTTTGCTTAATTTCATGGGTATATTCTTCGGGCTCATTTTCTCTTAAATAATATATGGGAGGGGAACTGTCATTAGTAACCGTTGTTGATGGTAATTTACTCAATTTACCCATATCATTTAAACCATCAGCTGGTTTCCCTTTGGAATTTGCCTTTTGACCATAAATGACGATCTCACGTATTTCATTTGGACCTTCATCACCCTTATTTTGCGATACATTTTGCGCTTCAATCTTAGCATCACGACCAGAGGGCACAGAGTTACAGGCACTCAGTATGCCAGTAATTAACAAAACCAACATAGAATATCTGCTCAAACAGACTTTTAATTTAATCATGATCTCAATCCTTAAATTTCTCCTTTTGTGTGCAAATTATAAACTAGATTTAACATAAAAAGTCAGCACAAACCATTGAATTGGATGGTTTTAAGAAAATTTGATATTCTAGCGTAAACAAACAAGACGCTGTAGATTTATTGCGTTTGAACAAACTCAATTCTTATCCATAACTGAAAACGATTCAGTCATTTTTCCAAGGTAGGTATGCTTAGATAACCAACATAACTTTACCTCAAAAATTTTTTTTTCAAAGGTTTAAAAGAGGATAGCAAGATTTCTGGCACTGGCCGTGAGTTAAGATCATATTGATGTTTCAACAGCAAACTTCATTTGGTCAAGTCATCCTCCACTAAAATGGTCAGCTCAATAAAAGGTATTTTTCAGAACTTAAATAAGTTAAAAAATTATTTCAGTACTTAATGATTATTAGTTGTATGAAGTATGATTCATTTGCAAACAGAGAAGTAAATTTGAATATAATAGTCCACAGTCAATCAATAATCATTCAGTTTATTCAACCCATTAAAATCTGAGTAATCAATTTAAACAATTGATGAACTATTAGAGGATATAAAATGCGCGTCTTTTTTCTAGGTGGCGGCAACATGGCTACGGCAATCGTAGCCGGAATGAGTCAAGCAGGTGGTTATGATATAGAAGTGATTGATCGTAATCAGAATAAACGTCAATATTTAATCGATACCTATCAGGTACGTGCCAATGAAGCGTTGCCTGAACTCAATGCTGATGATGTGTTGGTGCTAGCGGTTAAACCTCAGGATATGCAGGTGGCTACGGCCAATATTCGTATTAACGGAGCTTTAGTATTAAGTTTAGCTGCGGGTCTGACTACATCTATTTTATCCAAATTTTTGCATGGTCACCAACGTATCATTCGGATTATGCCCAATACCCCGTGTCAGATTGGCTTAGGTATTTCCGGCTTATTTGCCCCGGCAACTGTGGACGGTAAAGATAAAGCCATCGCTGAAAAAATCATGCTTACCAGTGGATCGGTAGTATGGCTGGATGAAGAAAGTGGTATTAATCGCATTGCCGGCATCAGCGGCAGTGGTCCAGCTTATGTATTTTATTTTCTGAACGCTTTACAGCAAGCAGCCATCCAACAGGGATTCAGTGCCCAAGAGGCACATCAACTCAGCCTGGGTACCTTTAAAGGAGCCGTGGCTTTGGCGGAAAAATCTGGTCTTGAATTCAATCAGTTGCAGAAAAATGTGACTTCTAAGGGAGGAACGACTTTTGCCGCAACATCTGTTTTTGATCAGCATAAGCTGACTGATGTGGTGATGGATGGTGTACAGGCCAGTATTGTGCGCGCAGAAGAAATGCAACAACAGCTCACGCCTTAAGGAATATTGTGCTTAGTAAACTCATTTTTTTATGTGCCGATGCTGTGGCCATTCTGTGCTGGGGACGCTTGCTGCTGCAATGGGGTAAGCTACCCTTTCTACACCCTTTGGCGCAGTTTTGTCTCAAAGGAACAGACTGGTTGGTTCGTCCATTGCGTAAAATCGTCCCGCCGATTGGTCGCTGGGACACTGCTTGTATCCTGGCAGTATTCATCGTTTATTATCTGGCCACTATATTAAATCTGCTCAATGATCTTTCCCAGCTACAATTAAATGTGCGTATGCTGGCAGCCAATATTCTCATCAGTCTAATCTTGGCTTTAAAAGCATTGTGTTACGCACTATTTCTCGGTTTATTTGTACGCATATTTTTAAGTTTTACCCAGACTTATTCACCTTTATTAGCCACATTACAGCGCATTTATCAACCGCTAACCCGTCCATTTAGTTTTTTACGCCTAGGTCAATATGACTTTTCAGCCACAATTTTGTTGCTGTTTGTCTATCTGACTATAGAGTGGTTTGTCCCGTATGCCATCAATCAAATTACCCTGTGGTTACTGATCAGTTGAATCTATTCAGTATAAATTTACTAAACAAAATAAAAAAACATGCTATGATGCCCGAACTTTTTTAATAGCCAGATGGCGATTTTTTGAAATTTTACTTTGTAAAGGCTGTCTATTTAGGCTAATTGCTTAATCAAGCTACGTAAAAGGAATACCAAACAATGGCAAAACTCACTGAAAAAGATATTCTGGCCTGGAACGGCCCTGAAGAAGAGTACATGAATGAAGATCATCAGGCTTTCTTTCGTGACTTGCTGTTGAAACTTCAGGATGAGTTGATTCACAACGCTAACAATACAGCGGGCCACTTGCAGGAGCAATCTACCACTCCAGATCCTGCTGACCGGGCCACGTTAGAAGAGGAATATGCTCTGGAGCTGCGCACTCGTGACCGTGAGCGCAAATTATTAAGTAAAATTCAGGCTTCATTGCGGCAAATTGATGAAGGCGACTATGGTTTTTGTAAGGACACCGGTGAGCCGATCGGTTTGAAACGGTTGTTAGCACGTCCAACCGCTACTTTATCAGTTGAAGCTCAGGAGCGGCGAGAACGTATCAAGAAACAATATGTTGATTGATAGTTAAATTGGCAATTTCGAAGCGCTTTGACTGACAAAAGCGCTTTTTTTGTGTTTGGATGAGCGGGTTTGGCTGAATTAAACCATTAAGCTCGTTTTGAGCTGTTAAAAATGACGTTGCTACTAAAATATAAGATAGGGGAAAAATCAGTGCAGATTTTTCCCCTGCTATGACTGCTGATCTATCCTACTTCAACCACACTTCGCCGAATGCAGTCAGTTTTGCGCCGATATTTTTCAGTGGTTATGCTGTCGCAACCATTGCTGCATGAATTTGATTTCTTGCTGCTGTGCTGAAATAATATTTTGTGCTAGTTTTTTTAACTTGGGATCTTTACCGTATTTCAGTTCAATTCTAGCCATCTCTATGGCACCTTGATGATGAGCTATCATTCCTTTAACGAAAGAAACATCGGCATCCTTAATTTTCGCAGCATCCATCATCGGCTGATGCATTTTATCCATCGCTCGCATATATTCTTGATTCATTTGATTATTATCCTGCGCAGCCACATTTAAACTTACGCACAAACCCAGCGCAGCAACACTAGCAAGCATCATTTTTTTCATTGTTAAATTCCTGTTGTAGAAGAAGGGGTATTTTATCTCGTTTAATTCACCAGAACATCAATCAGCCTTAACTTTACAAATCTAAGCGATTGTTCTTTTTTAATTTATTCACATAAATCACTCGTGTTGGAAAATTGCTCCGCAAGGAAATTGAACGGATAGCTCAGCGAGAATCAATTAATGGTGATCATGACAACGGATAGTAGGATAATAATGTCTCTATTCTGAGATGGTATCCAGATACTTTTTGACAGTATGAAGTTAGTTATGCCGTAAACCCCTTTACCGATATTTAGGTACACATTCTATTTAGCGCATTATTTAATTATTTCTGGATGTTACGTATTATAGAATCAATATAATCTTAGTGATTTATAAGTATTATTCGAATCGATCACGGATTAATATTTATCGTTAAGTTCCCTGCCATTTTTTAGATCAGTGATGGAATATATTCTGAATTAAAACGATATATTAAAGGGTCATTTTAATTATTTTGCGAGTGATTTCGCCCGAAAATTTTATGATTTTTACCCCAGCTACTATTGAAGGTATCAACAGTCAACGCATCATCTACCTATTCTCTGACTGAAAAAATTTTATGAATAAGATGGTGAGTTAAGATCTAATCGCGATCTAGTCAAAATACCTGTTCATCATGTTTAGTGACCAATCATTGCTGTTTTTTTGACAGTCGAATGCATTGCGATAAGGTATTGTACTTGCCGATTGCTTTCAGTGTCTGTGGCAGTGAATAGCACCGTTAAAGGTGTCATGAATCTGATTAAGCTTTTGCTCATCTATCATTGTACGATGCAACCCATAGATTGATGATGTTGGTGCTCAGAAACTCAACATGAAAACTTAATCATGGTTACCGCATTCTAGTTTTGGCGGTTAGGCTTTAATCGACTGATAGGTGAATAACTGGAGAACGAGCATGATGGGATGAAGGTTGCAGCCAATTAAAATTTCACTTTCATTCTTTATGTGTAGTTAAACACCCACTGAAATATAGTCTGTTTGAAAGTTTAAATGCAGTTGATCACGGCTTTTCCTAACAATACAAATCAGCTGAGCTGTGTTCGGCTTGTTCAATCTAATCGCTATTTATCTCGCCAAAATGAATACACCCTTTTTTGCACTTAGCTAAAATTAAGACTTCATGCAAATATTTTTCCATTAATCATGCTAAACACCAGATAGCTATTCCGCAGATTATTCGGTACATCCAGCAGCCAACCAATGAATATCAGCCCTGTTTGCAGAACATATGAAACCAAGATTGATTAGCAAATTCACCTAGATTAGATAGGTAAGTGGATGATTTTGAACCTGACCAGCCATCAGCACGTCAGGTTAAGTAACCACAGTTTGAGTGAATGTGGCGAAATATTAAACGTTATGCCTGTTCAAGCAGCTTAATGGGTCAATGAGTACATCATCACCTCGTCACACACACTGGCATTTATAGACTAGCTTGATTTTTTAGAAATTGATGAGCCACCAAAGCAGCTGTCAACTTTAAAAAAATTATTGAAGAGTAATTTTTCTGCAGAAGAATCGCTGGGGCAGCCATTAGAATTTTGTAAAATTTCTTGGCGCTTACCTCAGCACAAAATATATTGAAGCTGCATCATTGGTCTATTAATCCCTTTTTTTGGGCGAAGTATTTCTTTTTCATTCATTTTTATCCAAATATTTCAAAATATACCCTCGTCAGCCCACTTTTCCCAAAATTTATAATCGTGTTCTAATTCCTGCTCTGTTTCATAAAAATAAATACTTTTGTATCTTTCCTTGAATTTTTCCAGCTTTTCTTTATCTTTCATTAAATAATAAAATTTGTAAATACTTCCATATTCATTGATAAGTTCCAGAGGATTTGGTTTTTTACTACTTGAGGTATCAAACCGGATATATTCTTCACATACTTCGATAGCCCTTTCATATTTACCTTGTCTTGCTAATGCTTCTTTTAGTCGTGAATAAACAAAGGCATACCAATCTAATATAATGCTAAGCTTTTTCTCCATAGAGTAAGTATCTTTATCTGGATCTCTGTGAGCGATCATATATTCACAATTTTTTTCCATCTCCTGATCATTTTGTAGATGTTTATCATATAATCGGATTAAATTCATTCTTGCATTAAGAAAATCAGGATCAATGTTTAGGGCTTTTTTTAAATAAGATTCTGCTTCTTCATAATATAATCGGGTTAAACTCATTCTTGCATTAAGAAAATCAGGATCTGTATTTTGAGCTTTTTTTAAATAAGATTCTATTTCTTCATATTTGGCATTTTTTACACAAATTAATCCTAACAATTCCAATGCTTCTTTTGAGTTGGGTTCTGCTTCGATAATTTCTTTAGCATAATATTCCCCTGAATCTTCACTTCCTGCTTCAAAATACGCAGATGCTAATAAATATTTATATTGAAAATTATTCGGATACTCATCTACTATCTGATGAAGATTTCCAAGAACCTTATCAAATAATCCTTTTTCTCTATATTCTTTAGCTTCTACTAAAAGTTTTTTTATATTTTTATCCATAACAAATCTAATTTTTCACCTAATTTATTATTCCCAGATAGTCAACTTTTCTGATAGATTATTGCATTAATCATAATTTAATAAGCTCAAGCCGCCCTACCTGCCGACTCATAGAGTGCAAATTAATTGTCCAACCAAATTATCTAAAAAACACAATATTCATCATAGAAAAAATCCAGTAGGTTATTGCAAGCTCACCATTAGAAATTTGAGCGCGTAGGAATAAGCACGCATAAATGAATTTTTCATATATGCCATGCTTTAACGTGAGTACTGCGTAGTTTATATTTCTAGTTAACACAGAATTTGGTGTTTTTTAAAAGTTGTAGCCTACTGCACATCATCGACATTTTTGGCATTTCTTTAATTGATATTCTTTAGTACCAATGAGTTCTAAATGTTTTGACCTGATTTGTAGTAATTTTATGACATCGCCTTTTTTGGCATTCTTTAATCGCGAAGCGTCTGTCCCTTCCAACATGGTGGTTAATTGGTAAGGTTGACTATTGGGTAATTTGCAATCGTCATGCTGTCGTTTAGTTTGTTTTGATTTTGTAACTAAAACTTTAACGGTAGTAAAGTGTCTACTAAACTTAAACTTTTTGAGCTCTTCTTCACTCAAATCACTGTTAGGTTCTATGCATAATTTTTCAAATACAGGATCTTCTAACAATGTTGCTGTTAACAAACAGGAATTTTGGTCAGAGGCATAAATACTTTGTAGAGAAAGTGTGGTAAATGCAGCAAGAATAGTATAAAGTATTTTTTTCATTGTGATTATCTTTCTTATAGATAACAGTTTTAATGAAATAATATAATTGCAGCACTCATATGTAAATATATGTCTGGATGATATGTAACACAATGTTATTTTTAATGTTTAGTTTGAAGCTTATTTTTTCCAATAGTAGTGAAAATATGCAGGTGATGAAGCAGCAGCAGACAGGAGAAATCCTGCGGGATCATTGCCAACGTTGCCTGAACGATTACTCAAGACGAGGACTAGACAAATTAATATCAATCAAATCATTTATTTGCATTTATGCAGATAGGTAAAATTCTCTGCTGATTACGCTGTATAGCAATTATTAAGATGAAGAAGAAAAATCAAGTCATTTCTGCCGATGGCTTATTTGCACCATGGTACATTTTCGCCAATTTGAAAATTAAGCCGAAATGGTTCACCCGCAGTTTTTAAAGGTTATTCCACAAAGATTCTGCCCTGCATCAATAAGGCTTTGACGGGTGCAAAATCATGACGATGCTCTGGTAAAATTCCATATTGCTGCAAAGCGGCCAAATGTGCGGCCGTGCCATAACCTTTGTGTTTTTCGAAGCCATATTGAGGAAAACGTTCAGCCAAGGCATACATCTCAGCATCCCGAGCGGTTTTAGCCAGAATGGAGGCTGCAGAAATGGCTGCGATTTTAAGATCGCCTTTGACTACCGCCTCTGCCGGCACAGACAATCCGGGTGGCAAACGATTACCATCTACCCAAATTTTGCTCGGCAATATACTTAGCCCAGCCACAGCCCGCGCCATTGCTCGCATGGTGGCATGTAATATGTTGTATTGCTGAATCTCTTTACTATCAGCTGAAGCCACAGACCAAGTTACTGCCTGTTCTTTGATCATGGCTGCCAATAGGTCGCGCTTTTTTTCTGTTAACTTTTTGGAATCTGTCAGACCGGGTAAGTGATAATCTGCAGGCAACATCACTGCTGCAGCAAACACGCTTCCTACCAGAGGTCCCCTTCCAGCTTCATCTACGCCGGCATGACTGGGTAACACGCTAAAATTCTGACTCATTTTATTCCCATTGCATGTTGTAATACTGCCTGTGCCGCCAATTCATCGGTGTGCATATTCAGCTGCTGATGTAATTGTGCAAATTCGCTCTGCAATGCTTGAACTTCGTCCGGTGATTCATACCAATGCATCACCGCGTCAGCCAGGTTTTGAGGGGTAGCTTGGCGTTGTAATAATTCCGGCACCACTTTTTTACCTAATAAGATATTGGGCAAACCGACATAGGGTACTTTAATTTTATGTTTGACATACACATAAGTAAGCTCGGAAATTTTATAGCTGATGACCATTGGACACTGACATAAGGCTACTTCTAATGTGGCGGTGCCGCTGGTTACCAAAGCGACATCGGCGGCCTGACAAGCCATTTCTGCATGAGCATTCATTAATCGTACAGGTAGTTTTTGCCAAGCTGGTTGCGCTAGCATATTTTGCATTTTCTGCCGAGTTGCCGCAGTAGCCATGGGTAACAAAAATTGTGCTTGCGGATAACGTTGCGAGATAATTTCAGCAGCTTGTAAGAAGAGTGGTGCCATATAGTCAATTTCGCTCACTCTACTGCCTGGCATCAAAACAAATACTGGATCGTTAGGTGGTAATTTTAATTGAATCCTTTTGGCTGCTCTATCAACGTGTTGTGGCAAGATTTGTGCCAATGGATGGCCGATAAAACGTGCATGGCCACCAGCCTGCTGATACAGCTCCGGCTCCATTGGAAACAGGCACAACACTTCATCTACTTGTTTGACAATTTTTTTGACACGTTTGCGCCGCCATGCCCATACGGATGGGCTGACATAGTGCACAGTTGCAATTCCGGCACGCTTAAGCTTCTTGGCGACGCCAAGATTAAAATCAGGTGCATCGATGCCAACGAATACATGTGGACGGATTTGTTTCAGTGCTTTAATTAAACCACGACGTATCGCCAAAATTTCCGGTAACTTTCTCACTACTTCGACAAAACCACGCACAGCCAGTTTTTCTTGTTCATATAAGCTGTTGATACCGGCAGCCAGCATGCGAGGACCGCCAATGCCAACAAAATTAACTTGTGGATGTTGGGCACGGATAGCATTCATAAGATGAGCACCCAGCAGATCGCCAGAAGCTTCGCCGGCACATAAAGCGATGGTCAATGGATGAGATTCAGTTGCAGTTCTATTCATAGCTATGACGCAATTATTAAGCAACTATCAGAGAATAATCGAAAATGGTCATGCTGGCGATAAACAATCACTCAGTATCACCTTAAAGTTTAAATTAAAAGCCCAAGCGAGCTGCTTGGGCTTTTATGGTGGGGTGGCTGATGGGGCTCGAACCCACGACAACTGGAATCACAATCCAGGGCTCTACCAACTGAGCTACAGCCACCACAAAAACTTTTTTTAAATCTGGTACGCCCGACAGGAATCGAACCTGTAACCCCCGGCTTAGAAGGCCGGTGCTCTATCCGGTTGAGCTACGGGCGCGTGCTCTTGCAATCATTTCCGGATATAAGGATTCAGTCGATTGGTCGGGGTGGTGGGATTCGAACTCACGACCCTCTGCTCCCAAAGCAGATGCGCTAACCAGGCTGCGCTACACCCCGACGAGAGAAGCGAACTATACAGGGGTTAAAAAAAGGCGTCAAGGCTTATTTGCTTATTTTTTGTCATTTATTTGAATTTTATGGTTTATTTGTTTTCTCCACAGGCAATAAATTGAATTAACCGGAATCACTCAGACGGTTTATTCAATATTTTCAATGTATTGTATATTTAAGCCAACAAACTAGGTCTACCTATGCTGAACACAGCCCTAATTTCTTGCTGGATGTAACAATCATAATGCTGCCAACGCTATTTTACTCTTGCAAGCGGGAAGGAACTGATCTGATGTAGTATTGAATCTGGATATTTTAGTGATTTACCCATTAGATCCGTGATCATTTATCTTGCTACCATAGAAGCAATCACTTTTAGGTCTAGGCAGTTTTGTCTTCACTGTGTTGAACTTTAGCGCTCATGCAGCTTAGTAGATAAAAATGGATGGCTTTTGCCCTTTTGTAGCTGTGGGGGCAATCTTCAATGATGAATTTCAATAAAAATAATGTACGTATCAAGCAATCAACGCAATATTATATGTTTTTGGCATAATGGTTTTACCCTTTATTGATTCATAAACAAAATGCATTTTTCCCGGAAATTCAATCATTTTTTAACCAATCTGCACGGCTGATTGGATTGTTTAATTGGTACAGTATTGTTTTAGCCTATGCACTCTTCCACTTAGCTTACGGTTGATTGAATACTGGATTATCTTGAATCGATTTTTGAGCAAATACCGTATTTGCGCGCCCAAATTGCATCAGCATGTTTGAGCAATACTAGCTCAACCGATTGCCCTATTGGCGCAAAGTGCCAATCGCATTAGTTTAAAATATTTTTTCTTGTGGGTGCCGCCTCCGTTTATAATTGCACCTGCAACGGATAGCATTTTATCTGCTCGGGATGTGGTTGTTTGATGGTAATGTCTTTTCCTAGCGTTTCGATTGATGATATGCCAATTTGCCGGAGCTATTCAACTATGGGAATCGTGCTCCAGCTGCGGGACGAGATAATATTTGTCTCACATATTAATCCGTACCAATGTCATGCTGAGTGATTAAACGCAATCAGCGTTATTGTTGTTATCTATGGATAAAGTCGATGCGCATTCTGGGCAAATATGGCTATTCATAAATGGTTAACAAAATTGGGTGGCAAAATATTGATTTGTATTATGGTTGAGCGCCACATGAGTCAGTTAATCTGCTTCATGGCGATCATATTTTTGGATCAATTTGCTCTGCAACCATGGCATGATGTTAGTCACTTCTTTATCCGTATCCGCGTAGTGAAAAGGTGGTGTTCCTGTCCAATTATGGAAATAAAATACCAAATGGGCAAATTGACTATTTTTTACACTATTTTTTCTGCATAATATTACTCTATCTTTTTTTACTGTCTGGAATAGTTCATGACTGCTCAACTGATTGATGGCAAGAAGGTATCACAACAAATTCTGCAAAAAGTAGCCGCACAAGTACAACAACGTCTCGACAATCAGCTGCGGCGTCCTTGTTTGGCCGTGGTTTTGGTGGGAGAGGATCCGGCCAGTGCGGTTTATGTGCGCAATAAGAAACGCGCCTGCGAAACCACTGGTTTTGAATCACGCAGTTATGAATTACCGGCAGATACGGCCGAAGATGAATTACTGGCGCTGATAGATGAAATGAATGCCGACGAAGGTATAGACGGCATTTTGGTTCAACTACCCTTACCCAAGCACATTAACAGCCAAATGGTTTTGGAACGAATTGTGCCTGACAAAGATGTAGACGGTTTTCATCCGTACAATATCGGTCGTCTGGTGGTTAAAATGCCTCTGATGCGACCCTGTACGCCTAAAGGCGTCATGACACTGCTTGAAGCTTACGGTATTGATGTTGTCGGCAAAAAGGCGGTGATTGTGGGCGCCTCGAATATCGTGGGTCGACCTCAGGCATTGGAAATGTTGCTGGCTCGTGCAACGGTTACAATTTGTCATAGTGCGACTCAAAATCTGGCTGCAGAAGTAGCTGCCGCAGATATCGTGGTGGTAGGCGTTGGTAAACCGGACTTTATTAAAGGTGAATGGATTAAACCTGGGGCCGTGGTGATTGATGTAGGTATCAACCGGTTGGCTAACGGGCAGTTATGTGGCGATGTGGAATTTGCCGTTGCCCGTGAGCGTGCCGCGATGATTACGCCAGTACCAGGTGGCGTGGGTCCGATGACCATTGCCACTTTGATGGAAAATACTTTACATGCAGCACAAATCCATGATCAGCAATGAAGATGATGAAGCTCACCTATCCTAGTAGCTGACTCTATTCGACGAAATCTCGGAATAATAAGATCCTATTAAAGAGAAGTTGAATTTACGCAGCAGATAAATAATGATCTAACAGTGCAGCCTGAAACATGGTATGCGTTGTATTACAAACGGGCTGTTCACTTTAATCTATCTTATTATTGGGCAAGTGATGTTGTTAACCGACAAGTGGTTCATGCTTGTGCTGGTTTGTTTAATCGTGGCAGAATGGTCGGTTGCATTTTGCCACTCAGCATGAGCACAATTATCTATTTTATTTAAAAATTTAGGTGTTACATAAATGTACCAATTTTTAGTAGATGCGTGGGACGCATTACGGCTTAAATTTTATCCGGTCGCGCATTACCGTTATCCTTTATCTATTACTACTCTGGTCTTGTTGACACTTGGTCTGATCAATGCTGCTTCATTGCCTCCTTATGTTATTGGTCCACAAGCCGGAATAATCAGTTTTGCCATATGTTTGACCGTGTTGCGCTGGTTGATATTGTGCGTGGTGATGAAAATATTTCTGAGCCCGCTAAGCAGACTATGGGAATGGTGTGGTTATATTCTAATCACTGAAGCCTTGTTGATGCCGTTAGTTGTATTATGTTATTGGCCAGAAATGATGTATTTGCCTAGTTTCATCTGGTTAGTATGGATCATGATTGTTCAGTTTACCGGCTTAATTCGTATCAGTAAGGCTAAAGTTGGTCAGATTGTCTTGGCTTATGTGGTGTATTTCTTCGGCGCGTCAATGGCTAGTGGCATGTTATTGTTTGTCTTTTTCAATGTTGGCTGGTTGGATCTTGAAGCCTCATTGCAAGCGTTGAAACCATTTATGGATCAGGTCGTATCGGACTTTGGCATGCAGTAACTTACGTGTGGAAACGAGCTGTTTCAGTTATAATAATAGATGGTATTGATGATTTTTTTGATCACTCTAACCATCATTCAGCCAGCAGCTTGCTTGAATGCTTCTAACCGGCTCAGTCTGACATAAAAAAAGGAATAATCATGACGTTAAAAGTTGCCATCAATGGTTATGGCCGTATCGGCCGCCAAATACTACGAGCAATTTATGACTATAATCTGCGCGATCAATTTGAAATCGTGGCAGTTAATGCCAGCGGTTCATTGGAAACCAGTGCCCACCTGACTAAATATGATACGGTACATGGTCGATTTGCCGCAGAGGTCGGCTTTGATGATCATGGTTTAATTGTTAATGGCGATCATATCCGCTTTTTTTCGACGCGCAATCCAGCGGAATTGCCTTGGGGTGAACTTGGGGTAGATTTAGTACTTGAATGTACTGGTGCCTTCAATAGTAAAGAAAAAGCCAGTGTGCATTTAAACAGCGGCGCGAAAAAAGTGTTGATTTCTGCACCTGGTGGGAATGATGTGGATGCTACCGTAGTTTATGGCGTCAATCATCATGTTATCACACCTGAAATGACGGTTATTTCTAACGGCTCTTGCACCACTAACTGTCTGGCACCAGTTGCTAAAGCCATTAATGATGGCGTAGGCATCGTTAAAGGGCTGATGACTACTATTCATGCGTTTACTAATGATCAGGTACTCACTGATGTCCGTCATAAGGATTTACGCCGTGCTCGCAGTGCGGTAGAAAATATTATTCCGACCAAAACTGGCGCAGCCAAGGCATTAGGTTTGGTATTGCCTGAGTTACAAGGCAAATTTGATGGTTTTTCTGTTCGTGTACCGACGATTAATGTTTCTTTAGTTGATCTGACTTTTGAAGCAGCGCGAGACACTACGGTGGATGAGATCAATGCCGTGGTTAAAGCAGCCAGCGAAGGCAGTATGCGCCACGTTCTTGGCTACAACACTTTACCACTGGTTTCGACCGATTTTAACCATACGCCACAGGCATCAATTTTTGATAGCACGTTGACCAAAGTGACCAACGGCAACATGGTTAAGGTACTGGCTTGGTACGACAATGAATGGGGATTCAGTTGTCAGATGTTGAATACGGCGCGAGCCATGTTCGATCTTGATGTGACTCCACTAGTCTAATATTTTGCGTTTTAAGACAGGCTGTCTAAACCCATTGTTGTGGTCTAGACAGCCTGAGTGTATTGTAACGATCTTGATGAACCAGATTAGGTTAATCTGGTCTTAGCAGACTGCCTGAATCTGAGCCGTTTATTCATACCCCTAATGCAAGGTCTTTCTTTCCTCTTTATTTTGATCTGAGCTATGCTTTATTACCAACTTCAGCCCTACTCATTAAGCAAACATTTATGGCAGATTCGCCTGCAATTTAAGCAGGATAATCAGGACAATTTCAGCTTAAGCTTGCCAAACTGGCTACCGGGTAGCTACATGATCAGAGATTTTGCTCAGCATATTGTATCCATTTCGGCAAACTGTAATGGCTTACCCGCTAGGATAGAACAAACCGAAAAAAATATTTGGCTTGGTCACGGGCAAGCCGGCGAATGGAGCATCGATTATCTGGTATACGCTTTTGATCAGTCAGTCAGAGGATCTTTTCTAAGCACTGAAAGAGGCTTCTTTGATGGCGCCTGTTTATTTATACGTCATGATCAGCGTCAGCAGGAACCCTGCCAATTAACCATCCAAGCATTACCACCTGAATGGGATATTGCCACCACTATGCCAGTTGCGGGGCAAAAACAGCTTTATCAATGCGCAGATTATCGTACTTTGATTGACCATCCTGTCGAAATGGGTCACTTGCTACGTTTACCCTTTATAGCCAATGGCATCGAACATGAAATTGTCATTAGCGGCTATTGCCCAGAATTTGACCAGCAGCGATTAGTCAGAGATGTTCAAAAAATATGCAGCGCTGAAATGAATTTGTTCGCCCATTCGGTTCCCTTTCAGCATTATCTTTTTTTACTGTATGTTGGTCAGGGGATTTATGGCGGGCTCGAACATAAATCTTCAACGGCTTTACAAGCTGATCGGCATGATTTACCACAAAAAAATGGTGGCAATGACGATGCTTATATCTCGCTGTTAGGTTTGTTCAGTCATGAGTATTTCCATGCATGGAATGTGAAATCCATTATTCCGGCTGCGTTTGCGAATAATAACCTTAATAGTGAAGCCTATACCCGTTTATTATGGGCATTTGAGGGCATCACTTCGTATTATGATGACTTGTTTCTGGTACGAAGTGGCGTGATTACCCCCAGCCAATATCTACAATTGTTGGCGAAAACCATTACTCGGGTTCAGCAAGGTGCCGGCAAAGATGTTCAAAGTCTGGCTGACTCCAGCTTTAATGCATGGACCAAATATTATAAGCAAAATGAAAACAGCCCAAATGCAATTGTTAGCTATTATCAAAAAGGTGCTTTGGCTGCATTGTGTTTAGATCTTTATATCCGCCATCACACACAGCAACAGAAAAGTCTGGATGATGTGATGCGCGCGCTTTATCATGATTGGTGCGCGCGTGGATGTGGATTAGAAGAAGATGAATGGTTGAGTATTGCCGAAAAAGCCACTGGACTGGCCCTGCAATCGGTTTATCAGCATTATATAAACACCACCACCGATTTACCGCTCGCGCAGCAATTACAAGGAGCAGGCGTACAATTGCACTGGCATGCACTGGCTAGAAAACATGGCGGTGCTTATGTCGAACAGCCACCACAAACGGCAACAGCCAGTGCTGATCTGGGCTGTCGTTTTCAAGCAGCCACGCCCGGCATTGTGTTACAGCAAGTCTTCAGTGATGGCAGTGCGGAGCAGGCCAATTTAAGTGCTGGCGATCAGCTCATCGCATTGAATAACGAGATAATCCGTGATTTCAATACTCAGTGGCAACGCTTCGCGGTTGGTGATCAGATACACATTCATTATATTCGGGATGGATTACTGCGACAGACGCATTTGCAGGTACAGCCCGCCAAAGCCGATACCGCCATTTTAAGCATCAATGATCCTGCTTTGGTCAAGCAGTGGTTACAGTGTCAGTAAAGCGAGTGGTTTGTTAATCATGATTCGGTTATCGTTGAAAAGTTGGATTCATGTCGGCTAATTTGCAGCTCACTTTGGCTCTTCCCGGCTTATTGTGGCCTCATCGGGAAATATCTTTGCCGGCATTTCATTTGTCCGCACTAGATAAACTGCGCCAATGGGGTAAATTTCACCCCCGACCGAGCAGCAGAGAACATTTTTACCGCCAATATCTCTGGCAAGGCTCATGGTTGAAGTTAGCCCAAAGCCAGCTTGATTTGCTTCAACACCAGCCCAGTATTATCGCAATCCCGACCAGTCAGCAAGCTGGTTTACATCACATTCACTGTCGCAGTGGTCGTGCCCTTGCTTTAACACAAGCGGAAGCGGAAAATTTTTGTCGGGTATTAAACGAATGGTTTGCACAGGAAAACTGGCTATTTCATGTCGTCCAACCAGATTTGTGGCTGTTAACCACGCCACAAGCTCTGCAATTCAATGCACCTTCTGTGTTGGAGCTGAATAATTTGCTGGATGACACAGTCAAACCAATCGGTCGCGATGCGCCACGGATACTTAAATACCAGACCGAATTACAAATGTTGTTACATCAACATCCACTTAATCAGACACGGTGTGTGAACGGTAAAATTCCTATTAACGCCATTTGGTTTGAGCCAGATATGATCGGAAATGCTGATGGACGTGAACTATACAGCAACTGTTCCTGGGCCAATGCAGCCAAGCCATTTCCACCGGATTACGCGAGTTTGAGTGCCCAGATAAACACACAGAAATCAGTGGTGTTGTTTAGTGATGATTTCTGTCATGCTGCCATTCAAGCAGACAGCATTGCCTATCAGCATCTACTACAACATTGGGAACAACACTGGTGGCAACCATTAATACACGCGCTAAAGTGCTGCCAAATCCAGCAATTGAACATTTGTACTGATGGCGCCTTGGGAGGGCTACTGAGCGTACGCAAACCGCTTATTTCTCCCTTTTGGCGTAATAAGGCCTCTTTTAACGGAATGATGCTATGAAACCTGCCCGTATCGTTACCCGCCCAGTTGATGAGACTGCTCAACAGGCTTTACTCGCCCAAGGCATTGAACCCCTGTTGGCCAAACTGTATGCTACTCGTTCTGTGCAAAATATTCAGGAAACAGAACTGAACTTAAGCACTTTATTGCCTTTTCATGATCTAAAAAATATTCAAGCCGCCTGTGAGCGTCTTGCCACAGCGATTCGTGCCAAGGAAAAGATTCTTATTGTGGCCGATTATGATGCCGATGGAGCTACTGCCTGCGCTGTAGGCATTTTAGGCTTACGGGCAATGGGTGGTTACGTTGATTTTTTAGTGCCGAATCGTTTTGAACACGGTTATGGACTGACGCCAGAAATTGCAGAGCTGGCCGCAGGTTGTGGCACCAAATTATTGCTTACCGTGGATAACGGTACTGCCAGCTTGGCTGGTGTACAACATGCCCAGCAATTAGGAATGGACGTTTTAATTACTGACCATCATCTTCCTGGCGAAAAGCTGCCTGATTGCCTCATTGTCAATCCGAATCAACCTGAGGATCATTTTGCCAGTAAATCTCTGGCTGGTGTGGGCGTGATGTTTTACGTATTGATGGCATTGCGTCAGCATCTTCGCCATACCCATTGGTTTAGCCCAGAGCGACCTGAGCCCAATCTGGCTCAATGGCTGGATCTGGTTGCATTGGGTACCGTTGCTGATGTCGTAGCGCTGGATCACAACAATCGAATACTCGTCTCTCAGGGGCTCAAGCGCATTCGTGCTGGCAAAATGCAGCCTGGTGTCAGTGCATTGTTCGCTATTGCCAAGCGCAAACCTGAACAGGCTCAAGCTATGGATTTAGGGTTTTGCATTGCTCCGCGTCTCAACGCAGCCGGTCGGCTAGATGACATGAGTTTGGGTATTGCCTGCCTATTATGTCGCGATCTAGAAGAAGCCAACGTACTGGCTGAACAGCTAGACGATCTTAATCAGGAGCGGCGACAAATACAGCGCAGCATGCAGGAAGAAGCAACGGTGCAATTGGCCCAGATCAACCCTACTGATCGCTATAGCATTGTTGCCTTTAACGAAAACTGGCATCAGGGCGTGGTTGGAATTGTTGCAGGTAGATTGCGGGAAAACTATCATCGTCCCAGTATTGTTTTTGCCCCTGCAGAAGATGGCATGTTACGCGGATCTGGCCGCTCTATCCCTGGTTTACACTTACGTGATGCATTGGATTTAGTCAGCAAACAGCAACCGCAACTGATGCAGAAATTCGGTGGGCATGCCATGGCCGCCGGATTAAGTCTTCCGCTGACAAACCTACCCCTCTTCCAGCAGGCATTTGAACAAGTTTGCCAGCAGCTCATTGATCCTGAGGATCTGAACCATACCTATCAAACAGATGGAGCACTGGAGAGTCACCATCTAAATCTAAGTACTGCACAAATGTTGAGTACCTTGGTATGGGGGCAAAAATTCCCAGAACCCTCTTTTTGTAACGAATTTAAAGTCATTAACCAATTCCCAGTTGGTACGGGGCATCGCAAAGCGATCCTGCGCTATCAGCAACATGAATGTGAAGCCATGTTTTTTCGCTGCAACACCCCCTTACCTGAGCAGATTCGTGCGGTTTACCGCTTAGTTGCAAATGAATGGCGGCAAAAATGGGAGCTACAACTGTATATTGATTATTGGGAAAATTGTATTTAATGCTCTTTGCATGCTGTATAAATACAAAAATTCACTTATAATTGGCAAAAATAAACATTTTTATGGTACAAATACTCATTTTTGACGTATTGATTTGTAGCATAATGTAAATATCGGACTCACCCGAGCAATACAGAAAGACTGTTTCAATAGTCAAACCAGTCAACATAACAATAACATGGAAATTAGTTTGTATGAGTGTTGGATTAATTAGGGTTTTATACAAGCATCAGCTGATTGATGCTGAACAAGCAGAAAAACTACGCACTGAATTGGATCAGAAGCGCCCAGTTATTCCGGCATTGCTGCAAATGGGTCATCTTAATGCAGATAAACTGGCCTATTTTCTTTCCAATATATTTGGCATTCCTTATCTTGATCTGCAAAATTACAACGAAAGTTTGGTACCGGTTGACATCATTGATGTCAAAATAATGCAAACCCACTTTTGTATACCACTATTCAAACGTGGTAACCGGATGTTTTTGGCGGTTTCAGATCCCACTACCATCCAACATTATCAGAAAATAGCAGCCGATGCAGGTTGCACCCTAGACCTGATCATCGTACGTGATGATCAATTGCGAAATTTACTCGAAAACATATCCCATGAATCAGTTGACTTACTGGATGGAATCGATAGCATCTTTGACGGTGGACAAGAGGTCGGTTCTGCAGCGATGTCTGCCGATGATGATGAAAGTGAAAATGGTCCTGTAGCAAAATTCGTATTTAAAGTGTTAGGTGATGCTCTCAATTCTGGCGCATCCGATATCCACTTTGAATTTTATGAAGAGATGGCGCGAGTGCGTTTTCGCATAGATGGTCAGTTGCGCGAAGTGGTTCGCATGCCCTTAAACATTCGCAATCAAGTCTCTTCGCGCATTAAAGTCATGGCAAAGCTGGACATTTCTGAAAAACGCATACCGCAAGACGGGCGCATTCAGATTCAGTTTCGTAAAGGATCTAAGCCAATCGATTTTCGTGTCAGCACCTTACCTACATTATTCGGTGAAAAAATAGTAATGCGTATTCTGAATTCAGATGCGGCAACACTGAATATCGACCAGCTGGGTTTCGAAGACTTCCAGAAAAAACTATTGCTGGAAGCCATCCATCGACCGTATGGGATGGTGTTGGTTACCGGTCCGACCGGTTCTGGTAAAACCGTCTCTCTGTATACTTGTCTGAATATACTGAATACCGAGAGTGCCAACATATCCACGGCAGAGGACCCTGCAGAAATTAATCTACCTGGTATTAACCAAGTTAATGTGAATGAAAAACAGGGGTTAACCTTTGCGGCAGCTTTGAAGTCATTTTTACGTCAGGATCCTGATATCATCATGGTGGGTGAGATCCGCGATTTGGAAACAGCCGATATTGCCATTAAAGCCGCTCAGACCGGTCATATGGTATTTTCAACCCTGCACACCAACAATGCGCCTGCCACCCTGTCACGTATGTTGAACATGGGGGTAGCACCATTTAACATTGCCAGTTCAGTCAATCTGATTATGGCTCAGCGGCTGGTACGCCGGCTGTGTTCCTGCAAAGCTCCAGCTGAACGACCGCCGGAACAGGCATTAAAAAAAGCAGGGTTTTCAGATGAAGATTTGGCCAAGGACTGGATTTTCTACCGACCTGTAGGCTGTGACCGTTGTAAAGGTAAAGGTTATAAGGGGCGTGCCGGTGTCTATGAAATCATGCCAATAAGCGAAGAATTACAACGCATCATCATGACCAATGGCAATGAAGTAGATATCAGTCATCAGGCATTAAAAGAAGGACTGGTTGATCTGCGCCATGCTGGCTTGCTGAAAGTGATGGCTGGCATCACCACCTTAGATGAGATTCTGGCCTCAACCAACGATTAAAAACCAATTCATTAATATCTGCGGAAAAGAATTATGAGTAAAATAGTAGCAGTCAAAAGTAAAACTGCCAGTAGAAGCTTTAGTTTTGAAGGTAAAAACCTCAAAACCGAACAAATCGTACGTGGTGAAATTGTTGCCAAAAACGAAGCGGAAGCCCGAACCAAATTAGCCCGTCGCCAGATCAAAGTAATCGGAATCAGCAAAGTAAAAAGAACGCGGCAAAGAAAAATTTCTCAAGCAGACATCACCGTTTTCACTCGCCAACTTTCCACCATGATGAAATCAGGCTTGCCCATGATGCAAGCGTTTGAGATTGCGGCAAAAGGGCATTCCAACCCAAGTATGACGCAGATGTTGATGAGCATTCGTAATGAAGTTGAACAGGGGCATACCCTAGCTGATTCGTTTTCCAAATATCCAAAATATTTTGATCGATTTTATTGTAATTTGATACGTGCGGGCGAAACAGGGGGTGTTTTGGAATCCATTCTGGATAAGTTAGCCGTTTACAAAGAAAAAACCCAAAGCATCAAGAAAAAAGTAAAAGGCGCATTAACTTATCCCGCCGCCGTAGTGGTGGTGGCCACAGCCTTAGTATTTGTCATGATGATGTATGTATTACCATCGTTTGCTAAAGTATTTGAAGGGATGGGGGTACCTCTACCCGGTCTGACCCAAGTGATGATGAACATATCCGACTTCTTTGTCGCTTATGGGATTTACATAATCATTCTCCTGATTGGTGGCGCAATCGGTTTTTACAAATGGCACCAAAGATCACCTGAAGTACAACGACGTATGGATTATATGCTATTAAAAATGCCGATATTTGGTTCCATCGTACGTAAAGCGGCGATTGCACGTTGGTCTCGCACTACCGCCACACTGTTTGCCGCCGGTGTGCCAATGGTTGAGGTGTTAGATTCAGTATCCGGCGCAACCGGCAATATACTTTATGAAGAAGGAACACAAAGTATCCGCTCTAAAGTGAATCAGGGTATATCTCTTACCTCTTCTATGCAGGCTACGGAACTGTTTCCCAATATGGTAATTCAGATGACCATGATTGGTGAAGAATCTGGTTCTTTAGATGATATGCTGAATAAAGCTGCTGAATTTTATGAAGAAGATGTCGACACAGCGGTAGGGCAATTATCCTCATTAATGGAACCCATTATTATGATTGTACTGGGTCTGATCATTGGCGTCATACTAGTAGCGATGTATCTACCGCTATTCAACATCGGTGATGCTATTAGATAAAATGTGTAAAACAGCCGCTGGATTAATTCAAGATACCATTACCGCGGCTTGAATACCATCATTCTTATTAAGAACCGATTTTCTGAGCTAACTGGCTCAGATTATCGGTGTTATTCATATTAGTGGCGATATTTTAATCATTATCTAATATCGATTATACTATAGGCTAATTCTTTATGGTGTTTGAACCTTGGTTTTATATCTTTTCTGCATTAATCTTGGGATTAATAATTGGCAGTTTCCTTAACGTCGTCATTTATCGCCTTCCAATCATGATGGAACGTAACTGGCAGGCAGAAGCACGCCAAGCTTTACAGTTGCCAGTTGAACCCCTCCCACGCTTCAATTTATGCTTTCCAGCATCTTCTTGCCCACATTGTCAGCATAAAATACGCGTGTGGCAAAATATTCCTCTGATCAGTTACCTGATATTACGTGGTCGCTGTGCGCAATGCTCCACAAAAATTAGTCCACGTTATTTTTGTGTTGAACTGTTAACCGGTCTGGCTTATGCTGCGATCGTGTGGCGCTATGGCGTGACACCTGTGGCTTTAGGCGGACTGGTCTTGACCACCATGCTCATTGCTTTATGCTTCATTGATGCCGATACTCAGCTATTGCCTGATCAGCTTACCTTGCCATTGGTGTGGATGGGGTTATTATTTAACCTTTACAGCGGATTTATCACACCCGCTGCGGCAATCTGGGGCGCGGTATTGGGATATTTGAGTTTATGGTCCATATTCTGGTTATTCAAATTGCTAACTGGTAAAGATGGCATGGGCTATGGTGACTTTAAACTACTGGCGGCACTCGGTGCCTGGATGGGTGCCTCTACCTTACCAGTGATTGTCCTGATCGCCGCTTTAGTCGGCATAATCGCGTCCATCATACTGAAGGTTGCCCGCAGTCAACCCATGGCTTTCGGACCTGCTTTGGTCATTGCCGGCTGGATCGTATGGATAGCTGACAGCGAGATCAATCTGATGATACAGTGGTGGTTACAACAATCTGGATTACAAGCATGACATTATGGGTAGGGTTAACGGGTAGCATCGGCAGTGGCAAATCGACTGTGGCGGCCTGTTTTGCCAGTTTAGGCGTACCTGCATTGAGTGCAGATGAAATGTCACACAAACTAACCGCACCCGATGGCGAAGCCTTAGATGAAATCCGGCAAAAATGTGGTAGTGACCTATTTTTAGCTGATGGTACGCTTGATCGACAACGTTTGCGCGATTGGGTATTTGCCAATAATCAGCATCGGATTACCCTTGAAAGCATTCTGCATCCTTTAATCTGGCAAAAATTGCATCAAGCGCAACAAAAGATTGACAATACTGTACCTTATGGCATCATAGAAATCCCGCTATTGGCAGAAAAACCTGAATTTCAGCAACTGGTTCAACGTATATTGATTATAGAAGCACCGCTTAACTTTCGAATCGAGCGGATTCAGCTGCGCAGTAGGCTGAATGAAGATTTAATTCGTACAATCATCGCTCAACAGGCTGACGACCACAAACGAAAATCCATTGCTGATGATATCATTATCAATGATGGCAATTGGCAGCAGCTGAATCATCAAGTTATGCAACTGCACGGCATTTATACAAAATTAGCATCGGCCCAGTCATGACAGAACTTATCCATTTCGAACATCCTCTTTCGGAACGAGTACGCAACTTTCTACGAATTGCACACTTGTTCAAACATTTTCATGAATTCAGTATCCGTACTGAGGCATGGGCACATCACTGTGCCTTGTTTTCGCTGTTCGAAATCATGGAAGCAGCAGCAAGAGCGGAATTGAAATTGGATATATTACAAGAATTAGAACGTCAAAAAAGTTTTGCTCGTCAACAAGGTGAATCCGGAACAGCATTATTGGATAAGATTCAGACAGCCATGTCCAATCTGCAAAATGTCCAGCAAAAATTTGGGCAACATTTACGCGAAAACGAATGGTTGATGGCGATTAAACAACGCATGTTGGTTCCCGGAGGCACCAGCCCATATGATTTACCTTCGTATTATTATTGGCAGCAAAAAAAACCTGCCGAACGGGAACGGCAACTGCATGAATGGATTCAAAGTTTGTTGCCTACCTATGAAGCAATCAACTTATTATTAGATATTTTGCATCAAAACGGTCTATCGGTAGAGTGTACCGCCACAGCAGGCAGTTATCAGCATAACAGCTTAGGGCAAAACATACATTTGTTAAGCATTAACGTAGCGGCCAATGCCCAAGCATTGCCTGAAGTTTCCGCCAACAAATATTTTACCCATATTCGCTTTTTACATGCGTCCCAAGAGCAAGCTCGTGGTCCGGTATTGACTACTGATATTCCCTTTACGCTCATTATGTATAGTTTTGACCCGGTAATTAAGTAATGAATGAAAAAATGCGCACCGTCTTGTGCCCTCGTTGTGGTAAAAGTGTAGTCTGGTCTCAGGCTAATACTTTTCGTCCCTTCTGTTCAGAACGATGTAAAATGATTGATCTTGGCGCTTGGGCGGCTGAAGAATATAATCTTATTGCTGAAGAAGATCAGCCTTTAAGCGAAGAAACAAACTCAACACAGCATTAACCAAAAGGTTAAAGTGCTGCAATCCAATTTGTAGAAAATTTCAATGACCACTCCTGCCCTTTTAATTGAACAGGCTGTCAAAACCTATGCCAATGGGTTTACAGCACTGAAAGGCGTCAGCTTTAGCGTACAACCCGGGGAATTTTTTGGCTTACTCGGTCCAAATGGCGCTGGGAAGACCACTTTAATATCCGCCATGGCTGGATTAATCCGTTTAAGCTCCGGAAACATCACCATTTGCGGTCATGATGTCAAATGCGAAGCAACGACCACGCGTCAACTCCTTGGCGTCGTGCCTCAGGAGCTTGTTTTTGACCCTTTTTTTACCGTACGTGAAGCAATGCGTTTTCAATCGGGCTATTTTGGCATTCGCAATAACGACGACTGGATCGATGAAATTATTGCCAATCTGGGTCTAACTGAAAAGGCTAACACCAATACTCGCAACCTTTCCGGTGGGATGAAAAGACGGGTGATGGTTGCGCTGGCTTTAGTTCATCGTCCTCCTGTCATCATATTGGATGAACCTACCGCCGGTGTTGATATCGAATTGCGGCAAAATTTATGGGAATTTATTACCCGCCTGAATAAAGCAGGGCACACCATTATATTGACCACCCATTATCTGGAAGAAGCACAAATGCTGTGCAATCGCATCGCTATGTTGAAACATGGTGAAATTGTTGCCTTAGACAGCACCAAAAATCTTCTGGATAAGGAGTCTGACATCCAATTGGTGCTGACCTTGGATCAGAATTTACCATCAAATCTGCAACCTTATCTGGTGGAGCAAGACGGTTCTAACTTCCAAATCAAGCTCACCGATTACAACCAATTGCTGGGTATCCTACAGCAACTGAAAGACCACAACATCAACCTGAAGAACTTGCACGTCATGGAAAACGATCTGGAAAATGTTTTTTTACGCCTGACCAGCGATCACATAAAAGGACAGGCATGAATACCTTTGGTTGTTATACACTGTTCAAAAAAGAAGTACTGCGATTCTGGAAAGTTGGTTTTCAAACCTTGTCCGCCCCAATACTCACCGCACTACTTTATCAGCTGATATTTGCTCAAGTCATGCAAGGACGTACCGATATACTGCCTGGGGTTAGCTATAACGCCTTTCTCATTCCGGGTCTGGCAATGATGTCTATGCTGCAAAATGCTTTTGCCAACGCTTCTTCTAGCTTGATTCAGTCTCGCATAACCGGCAATTTGATCTTCATATTATTGCCGCCATTGGGCACGGCTTCCATATTCTGTGCTTACGTTGGTGCAGCCATCATCCGTGGATTGATGGTCGGCATAGGGGTGATTGCCGTGACAGCTTTTTTTGGTCTTCCACTTCCCCATCACCTTGGCTGGATTATCCTATTTGCCTTTTTGGGCTGTGCTGTCATGGGCATGTTTGGTCTGTTAGCTGGTATTGTGGCAGAAAAATTCGATCAACTGGCAGCATTCCAGAATTTTTTAATTATGCCACTCACCTTTCTGTCAGGCGTATTTTACTCCATCAACAACCTCCCAACCTTTTGGCGCTCACTCAGCCACTTTAATCCCGTTTTTTACATGATTGATGGCTTTCGTTATGGTTTTTTTGGCCAGAGTGACTCTTCGCCATGGCTAGCATTGGCTGTAGTTGGTGGTTTTGCAATCACATTATGCATATTGACTTGCAGCCTACTTAAATCGGGGTGGAAATTACGCAATTGAACACACTAAAAAGCTATAATAGCTCACATTAATTTACCGCGATACCGAATACCTATGTTGACACCAGAACAAGTCAAAACCCTGATTGCCGACCTGATACCCTGTGAACATCTTGAAGTAGAGGGTGACGGTCATCATTTTTTTGCCCAGATCGTTTCCTCCGCATTCGTAGGTAAAAACCGATTGACACGCCATCGTCTAATCAAAGATGGCTTAGCGGATCAAATCGCCCGTAATGAATTACATGCGCTGTCAATCACTACAGCCGCGACACCTGCCGAATGGGCATCGAAACAGCAATAATCAGTCAGATAAACCTATAATCTGACTAGTTGAGAGTGACTATGGAAAAATTGAAAATCCGCGCAAATGGCGCATTAAACGGTGAAATCACCATTTCTGGCGCCAAAAATGCAGCGCTACCGCTCCTTTGCGCCTCTTTATTAACCCGAGATACCCTACATTTAACCAATGTACCCATGCTGAGGGATGTCAAAACCACGCAAAAATTATTGCAAGGCATGGGTGCGCGCGTGTTAACCGACAACGTGCACGAATTTGAAATCAACTGTGGTCACATCAACAATACCTGCGCTCCCTATGATTTAGTCAAAACCATGCGCGCTTCAATACTGGTATTGGGACCAACTTTAGCTCATTTTGGTGAAGCACAAGTCAGCTTACCAGGAGGCTGTGCTATTGGATCGCGTCCTGTTGACCAGCATCTGAAAGGGCTGGAAGCGATGGGTGCTGAAATCAGCATTGAACATGGCTACGTCAAGGCCCGAGCACAGCGACTACAGGGCGCACACATTGTCATGGATATGGTCACCGTAACCGGCACAGAAAATCTATTGATGGCTGCAACCCTTGCGAATGGCACAACCGTACTGGAAAATGCCGCCATGGAACCTGAAGTTACCGATTTAGCAGATTGTCTGGTAAAAATGGGTGCCAAGATCCAAGGCATAGGTACACCGACATTAACAATCCAGGGAGTAGACAGATTACATGGTTGTAGCCATAGCGTGGTTCCTGACCGAATTGAAGCTGGTACTTTCCTGTGTGCTGTCGCCATGACAGGCGGCAAAGTTGTTTTGAAAAAAGCAGCGCCCAAAACCATGCAAGCCGTTCTGGAAAAACTCAGCGAAGCAGGAGCCATCATCGAAGCTGGCGATGACTGGATTAGCATTGACATGCAACAACGCCCTAAAGCCGTCGATATTCGCACCTTACCCTATCCAGCATTTCCTACAGACATGCAGGCACAGTTCATGGCAATGAATGCCATTGCTACCCATAGCAGTAAAGTAGTAGAAACCATATTTGAAAATCGTTTCATGCACGTTCCTGAGCTTAATCGCATGGGTGCGCAAATTTCCGCCGAAGGCAATACCGCTATTATCCAAGGAGTGGAACAACTATCTGGCACCACCGTCATGGCTACCGATCTACGTGCTTCAGCGAGTCTTGTATTAGCTGGGCTGGTAGCCAGTGGCGAAACCATTGTAGAACGCATCTACCATCTGGATCGTGGCTATGAAAACATCGAACAGAAGCTGGGCGATGTTGGCGCAATCATCGAACGGGTTAATGATCATTGATTTTAAATCACCCTAAAAAGCTGTTTGTCATCAACAAACAGCTTTTTTTTAAAATAAATGATTATAATTTTTCACACCCACCCCAATTCTGCTAGCCGCTTACTATCCTCATATATTGAAGACTAAACCAAAACGTCATACAAAACATAGTGGGAAAAATCATCACCCAGCCACAGACTTTCGCGCAAATTCTATTTCTTTCCTAGACTCATTAATCAGCCAATTTGCTAAAATATCAGTTCATTATGATCGTAAGATGACCCTGCGTCATCTCAGCCTACAAAACACAAATCAAACCATTATGATTGCTGCCACCCCCAGCAAGCTATATCATGTCACTAACCGAATATTTACAAATACCAGCAATCATTGACCTAAGCGTACACAACCATGTCTGTTTCTATACCCGATCCGCACCAAGATGCCCCCCTGTCTGCTGACATTACCTTTTTAACGCAGGCCTTATTTAACATCCTCAAACAACAAACCTCAGTAGAAGTACAAACCGTTCTGCGCCAACTGCTGGAAGGAGCGCCTGCACAGGAAACCATCCAACGAGCACTGCCAATCCTGAACCTACACCAGCAACAAGATCTCATTCGGGCTTGCAGCCTGTTTGCCCAACTTTTAAACATTGCTGAAGATGCACATCACGAACGTCAGGTCAGCAACCACACCAGCCCTTCGGCCGAACGCAGTAGTTTTTTTCATGTCCTGCAACAATTGCAACAACAGCATATCAATGCCAGCGAACTTGCACACACCTTAGAACAAACCAGCATCAGTGCCGTGCTAACAGCCCATCCAACCGAAGTACAACGGCAGAGTATTCTATGTTTTCAACGTCTTATCCGTACATTATTAAGCGAACACAACCACAGCAATCAACCCTACAGTACCGAGCTGCAACAAGAAATAGAATCCTTATTGCTGGCCTTATGGCAAACCGATGAAACTCGTCATTTTAAAATTAGCGTCAGCGATGAAATTTACAATAGCGTCACCTATTTCCCTTTAAGCTTTTTCAAAGCCATCCCAGCACTTTATCGCAAATTACATCTGCAGCTTAATACCCTCTACCCCAATATTTCACTTCCTGACGTGATCAGCATAGGGAGCTGGGTCGGTGGCGATCGTGACGGTAACCCTCACGTAAATGCCGACTCCTTACATGAGGCTGTTAACTTTCAAGCCAATACCTTACTACCGCATTATCAACATTGCCTGCAAGAATTGTATCAACTATTGCCATTATCATTACGTCGCATTCACATAGATAACGTGGTGGCGTATATGGCTGATCAGTCTCCGGACACAGACACAGCTCACAGTGAAGAACCCTATCGCCGTGCATTGGCCTATATTGAAGCGCGATTGTATGCCACAGCGCAACGATTAAACATCCAACTCAATAGTCCTTATCAAGGGCTGCCTGCTTACCATCAACCAGCAGAAATGGTGCAAGATCTGCAACATATAGCCAGCTCCCTACAACAAAATGGCAGTGCCCTACTTGCCCACGGCAAATTGGCTGACCTGATTCGTTCCGTATCCTTATTCGGCTTTCATTTAATGTCTATCGATTTACGGCAACATGCAGCTAAACAGGCAAACGTCGTAGCCGAATTATTTCAACATGCAGAGCTAGAAAACTTTTTAAGCCTAACTGAAGAAGAAAAACAACAAGTTTTACTGCGTGAATTAAGTACCCAACGGCCACTCTATAACCCTTACATCAAATACAGTCCACTCACCATGCGTGAACTGGCAATCTTCCATGCCGCCGCTGATATCAAAAACCGCTATGGCGAAGCTGCCATTAACCAGAGCATCATTTCCAACGCGGAAAGCGTCAGCGACGTCCTAGTGGTGGCTGTTTTATTAAAAGAAACGGGGTTATTGACCATCCATAACCATACTCCTTACAGCCGCATCAATATCGTTCCCCTATTTGAAACCATCGATTCACTGCATCACTGCATCGACATCATGGACAAACTGTTCAACCTGCCTTGGTATCGAAACTTGCTAAGAAGCCGAGCCAACCTTCAGGAAATCATGCTAGGATATTCAGACAGCAACAAAGATGGTGGTTACATTACCAGCCAATGGTCGCTGTATCAGGCCGAAAAACGACTGGTAAAACTGTTTAATCAACACCATGTCCGTTTGCGCCTGTTTCACGGTCGCGGTGGTAGCATAGGTCGTGGTGGTGGTCCGGCTTATGATGCCATACTGGCTCAACCTGCCGGCAGCGTAGCCGGCCAAATCCGCATTACCGAACAAGGTGAAGTCATTACAGCTAAATACGCGGCACCAACCAAAGCCAAACGTAACCTGGAAGCCCTAATAGCCGCCACACTTGAGGCCACCCTGATACCACCACATAACAGTGAGCCCGACAGTTCCTTGATGGAAAGCTTATCAGCCTTTGCTTTCAACCATTATCAGCAACTGATCACCCATCCGGGCTTTATCGACTACTTTTTACAAACCAGCCCCATTCAGGAAATTGCCAGTCTTAACATCGGTAGTCGTCCAGCCAGTCGAAAAAGCCTAGCCAAAATTCAGGACTTACGGGCGATACCGTGGGTATTTTCCTGGACTCAAAACCGCATGATGTTACCAGTCTGGTATGGATTTGGCAGTGCTGTAGCCGAACTGACCAAACAAGATAGCCACAATTTGCAGCGACTACAGCAGCAGGCACAACATAGCCCCTTCTTTCAGACCCTACTAGCCAATATGGAACAAGTCATGGCCAAAGCTGACCTAAACATCGCTGCTGCTTACGTCACCCTTGCCAGCGACCAGCAATCAGCACAAACAATTTTTAGCATGTTATCCACCGAATTTGAACTTAGTCGCCAAGCTTTACTCAGCATCAAACAACACCAGCATTACCTCAGTGATAACCATACCTTGGCCAAATCATTGGCATTGCGTATACCATACCTGAACGCCCTAAACTGGTTACAAATTCACCTGTTACAACAGCAACGCCAGCTTACGGACAACAGCGAAATACTGCCATTGATTCATCTCACCATCAACGGCATTGCTCAAGGCTTACGTAATACCGGATAAATATCTAAGCCCACAGCCAACAAGACATGGATACATTTTTTGCTTTTTTCTTGTTGGCTTAAAATACCGCAAGAACTTTGCCATCGTGATAAAGAAAGCAAGTTAAAACTTGAAATAAACCAGTATCGACCCAAATTTAAAACTTATCTCACCCTTTTGCCGAGGAACAAAATATGCAACCGGAAAACAATACCGAAAACGAAGCTCAGGTTAACGCAGAGATCGAAACAACCGAACCAGCGGTTGAAAGCGAACCCACAGTTGAAGAATTACAAACACGTATTGCCGAGCTAGAAGGACAACTTAAAGACGAACAGCTAAGAGCGTTAGCGACTGAACAAAACCTGCGTCGCCGTCATCAGGAAGAAATAGAAAATGCGCACAAATTTGCGGGTCAAAAATTCGCTTCAGCTATGTTGCCAGTTAAAGACTATCTAGAAATGGCCTTACAAGATCAAAGTGGCAATTTCGATGCCTTGAAAATGGGGGTGCAAATGACCCTGACAGAACTGCAAAAAGCATTTGATCAATCCAACGTTAAAGAGATTGATCCAAAAGCCGGCGATAAACTCGATCCTCATCAACATCAGGCTTTACAAAGCGTCGTTAGCGATCAAGAACCCAATACCGTGGTTTCGGTGATGAAAAAAGGCTATACCTTAGCCGATCGTGTTCTGCGCCCAGCAATGGTTACCGTTGCTAAAGCAGCAGACAGCGAATAAATTAGATAAAATTAAACTGTTAGGCACGGAGATGCCTAACAGTTTGTTTTCAATCAGTTCATGGTCTCAACATGAACACAACTGCAGCAAATTAATCAGCGCACTTCTACGCCAACAATTACCGCGGCGTCTCACAGCAAAACAAGCTTACAAAACAGCTAATTCTAAGTCTACTGCTCCGCAATCACATCAATAAACACCAAAGGTTGCGTGCCCGTATTCGCCAAGCCATGCGATTGTCCTTTACGCGCAATGGTCACATCACCTGCCTTAACCTCATAAGTTTGACCATCACTGTCAGTAAAAATACCCACTCCCGAAACAATAATATACGCATCCTCATTATGCTGATGCTGATGAAAACCGATTGAATCCCCTGGTTGCAACGTCATCCAACCAATTTCCTCAATGGCCTCACCTTTTTTGGCATCCTCGCGTTTAAAAGCAAGCTGACCCGACAGCGTGCCTTGACCCCCAGCTGCAGCTGTACGATTAACCTCGATCAATCTACTTTCGCGATACACGTCAGCCAACGCCCCAACAGATGCTGTGCCCAGAACCAATGCCACCAACAACCTTGCTATCTCATTTTTCATCTTCCTCACCCCATTATTTAAAATTAGGCCACACCTTGTGTGGCGACAGCGGTACTACTCTACATACCAGCAGAATTTCTGATCCTTCTATCTCCATCGTCCCCGTATCCTGAGTCCAATTAGGTGTTTCAAGATTAACTAGCCAGCCCTCTAAACGGACATTATCACCCACACCTATCTTATTTATTTTACTGGCGATAGACTTATTAGCTGGAATTAAATGCACAGTAGTAAAATGATGCACCAAATCATTAGGCGAATAATCTAATAGTCCGCCCTTACCTCTTTCAATCGCAAAAGAACGATTTTTCAGCGTATATTTAAGTCGTGTTAACGCTTTTTTATTGCCCATAAAATCCCAGCCAATAATCCAGTCAAACGTAGAAATTTTTGCCAGATCATCATACAAATAACGAGTGCGCTGTAAAACCCGTGCGGAGACAGTGTACCCTTTTACTGGAGTCATTTTCAGCTTGGATAAA
Organism: uncultured Neisseriaceae bacterium; assembly: GCA_945267035.1. GTDB lineage: Bacteria > Pseudomonadota > Gammaproteobacteria > Burkholderiales > Neisseriaceae > Snodgrassella. The sequence goes on from CALYOS010000012.1 coordinate 52,377, forward strand.
ACCAGTGGTTGCATACTCGCTGGCACAGCTGTTTCTGACGGACCATTATCACCGGCATTAGATCCAATATATGAACAATTCACCCCATCTTCTAAATATTCAGGCAGAAAAACCCGTGGGGATTGTGGAGAAAGAAACCACCATGCCAATCCACATAAAGCGATTACAATAATGGTATGGCGATATTGGGCAATAAATCCCATAGAGTTTTTATCCTTTTTTCAAATTGGCAGGCTGTATCAATACTTATGCTTCTAGAGGTGGGGGATGATGAATAAAATCGCCTATCAATTTTTTAATAACTTAGGTGCAAATTACCTGAACCCTTTCTGTAAATGAATATATAGAAAGGTCTGTATTTGGTGTCTGTCGAGGAGCTAATGCTATTACCTGTCAGCTACCCAGGGTTTTGATGCCGGATAGGTTGCCAAAGCTTCAAGCCCAAAGTTTTTTTCTTTGCTGAAGCAACTGCTTATCATACAATAACCGAAAGAGATCCACAAAATATCACTTTACTTCTTAGTATGGGAGAAATACCCGGAGGAAAAAAAGGGCAAAATGCAGCAAAAGGATAAGTGGCGCAGGAAACAATAGCTACAGCAGAGCATTGGATAAATACAGCAAATAAAGTCAAGATTGGGGTTAATAAGACCATTGATTATACTCAGTAGGTCAGAGAAAAGCTGCGTTCCCAGAAAAAA
>CALYOS010000013.1 GCA_945267035.1 uncultured Neisseriaceae bacterium
GAAAATTTTAGCAGGAGAAGGGGTTAATGCCACCACTGCTACAAAATTACAAACACCTCGATATATCAATGGGGTTCTGTTTGATGGCGGTTCAGACATCAATGTAACACCACCGGGGGCTGTACAGTTTTTTGCTCAGCCATGGGCACCAGTTGGCTGGCTAAAGGCTAATGGTGCTGAAGTTTCCAGAACAACTTATGCCAATTTATTTGCAGCGATTGGCACTCACTATGGCGCTGGGAATGGATCGACAACTTTTAATTTACCTGATTTACGCGGTGAGTTTTTGAGAAGTTGGGATGATGGGCGGGGTGTGGACGCAAACCGCTGGTTCGGTTCGTGGCAGGCTGATGAATTTCGATCACATGCCCATGGAGGGGTTCCTTGGATTAAAAATGATTCGGACAGAGGGGGGAATTCTTCGTTTTTTTCAATTGATAATTATGGTGAAACCGCTTGGGTGGGTGGGAATGAGACCCGCCCCCGTAATATAGCGTTATTGGCTTGCATTAAAATTTAAAGAAGGAATAAATATGAATTTAGATCAACAATTTAAATGGGTTTGTCAGTTGGATGAAAACAATTATTTTCTGTGTATGACTAAGGCAGATTTAGACCCATTAGAAAATGCTACACGTTACTTAATTCCTCGTGGCGCAGTTGAAGCACCGGAACCTAAATTAAAAAAAGGTTATGCGTCTCGTTGGTCTGGTAGTGCTTGGGAGTATGTAGAAGACCATCGCGGCAAGATTGTGTTTGATAAAAAAACAGGCGAGCAAATAACCCATCATGAGCTAGGAATGTTACCAGAGGCTGTTACTACGATCCCGCCAATACCTTACTCCAAGTGGTCAGAATCAAAAAACACGTGGGTGGAGCTAAGCAATGCAGATGAGCTGCGGCTAATGGATCGGCGTATAGCTGCAGGAAGTCTGAGCAGAAATCAGTTTCTGACTGGAATTGAAATCAGCCGCGGCGAGAATAAAGGAAATTTGCTTGAAATTGTAGAACGCGAACTTGTAGGCACTCATTTGATTAAAGTACGCAATGCCATTAATGAAGCAAGTGAGTTGAGTTTGATAAATGATGATATCTGGCAATTTTTAACTCAAACCTTGAATATGCAAATAGATAAACTGTTTGAGTTTTGGGAAGAAGCCAAAGAAATCCATTGATTAATACCCGCTTTACAGCGGGTTTTTTTATAAAGGCAAATAATATGTTTAAAGCATTTGACTGGCTACATTGGCTGCTGGATCTACGATTTTTACCAGACAAAATTCAAAATTGGTTGTTTGAAACAGGGACAAGGGCGATAGAAGTGTTTTCGGGATTGGCGATGCTCGGCTTTGCATTTACTTTTCTGCTTGCTGGGGATGAATTGTACAAAGCTGATTTGTACGAAAAATTTCAACATCTGCACAAGCCCAGTTTGATTGGTATTTTGGTCGTTGTTTCGATATTGCAGCTAGGATTTGCTGTGGTTAAATCTTACCATTTAAAGTTAGTGAGCAGTTTCTTATTAATGTTTTCATCGCTGATCTGGGCGGTAATTACTGGAATGTTTATTGCTGGTTATCCACCCGTCTCAACTGGTATGACAACGTATGCTGTATTAACAATTGTATGTAGTTTTGCTGGCTTATATTTAAACCGTCATGCAAAACATTTAGAAGATAAAAAGCAAGGCAAAGGGCTATGACATGGATTTATTCGAAGGTGCTTTTAACGTTGCAATTGTCTTTGCAATTGGAGGTAGTTTGTTGGGCTCGCTTATTGCCACGGATGTGAAACGTTATGGACGAACTTTATCAGGATTAATGGTTCTGGCGGGAATTGTTTTATCTGTCAGTGTGGCAGATTATTTCTTTTCTCCTGTCCATCCTTGGCTTTATGGTGGAGTAGGTGTTTTTTGTGGCATTGTTTCACCGGCACTATTAGATGCCTTAAAAGGCATGGCACCTAAAGCGATTCAGCGACTAATTAATGCTTTATGTAATCGAGCAGAAAAGATGATTAGCGATTCAGAGAAAAAGTAGTTTATGTACTTAGCGTGTTAAATCGCTAAGTATTTTAAATAATCGGATTAATTTGGAGCGTTTAATTTTGGGAGGGCAGCTGAATAAGCTGCTTTTTTTTATTTCTGAATAGAGATTTTATTTAGGATTTGCATAGAAGGTTCTTTTCGATGAGTGAATTAGCTTGGATTGCGGAGGGACGTAAGTATTTGGGCTTACGTGAGATTAAAGGATCGAAGCACAATCAGACATTACTTCGATGGCTTGGGGATATGGGTCAATATAGTCATGAAAGTAAAGCATGGTGGCGCGATGATGAGACACCATGGTGTGGTCTGTTTGTTGGGCATTGTTTGGGCGTAACTAATCGGTATGTGGTTAAAAATTGGTTTCGTGCAAGTGCATGGGCTGATTCTCTAGTGATGATGAGACTTGATCAACCTGCCTATGGATGTATTGTGACGTTTACCCGACAAGGAGGAGGGCACGTTGGCTTTGTTGTGGGCAAAGATACCAGAGGGAATTTAATGGTGCTGGGTGGTAATCAAGGTGATGCAGTCAGTATTGCTGCTTTTGCCATGAGTAGGGCTACTGGATTTTATTGGCCCAGTAAATGGGTGGGAAAATTGGTTAAATCTATTCCGTCGGCTACTCGCTACACGCTGCCGGTACTATCTTCAACCGGCAAGCTAAGTACAAATGAGGCGTAAGGATGTTGGCTTGAGAAACGTTAATTATATGATTTTTAGCGCTGGTATTTTGTTGGTGCTGATTTGGTTATTTAGCCTGGTTACATATGGTCATGATCAATATCGAAGGGGATACAACCAAGGAAGGTTGGCTGAACAGCAAATACAGCAAAAAGCTCAAGCCAAACAGCAGGCTGCAGCCAATAAGCTCAGTCAAGATTATGAAAAACAAAAAGCTGAAAATGAGGTAAAACGAGATGAACAGAAAAGGCAAATTACTAAAATTGTTAAAGTACCTGTCTATAGTAATGTGTGTCTTGATGCTTCAGGCGTGCAGCTTATCAACCAAGCCATCAACGAGCGTTAATATTCCAGCTAATCTTATTGCACCTTGCCCCGCTCTTGAAAATTTGAATGGTTCGAGTGGTCAGGATGTGTTGCCTTGGGCTATGGCGGTGGTAGGACGCTATAATGATTGTGCGCAACGCCATGAAGCTTTAGTTAATACTCTAATCACTATTGGATATTGATTTGGCAGATAACTATTAGTCATTGCAATGACTACAGATTATTGTTTTTTTTGATGGTTTACTTGGTTTTAAATCAACAAGCCAGACCTTTTCGGTTTAGCTTGTTGATTCAAAATTAAATTAGATTTTATAACCGTTTAATTCTTGAATTTTCTTTTCAGCTTTGTCGCTGATGCATTGATACATATTGATTTTGGTTTGGGGAACATTTTTTGCAGTTGGTCTGGACAAACAATATCCTGTTGTTTCTTCGATCCATTGTAAATAAGTTTGGTTTAAGTTTTGCTGAACGTCCTGTGGAATTGTTTTCCAGGTGATTTCTAAGCGTTGAATAGCGTCTTTAGATTTTTGTTCGGCCTGATCAACCATTTCTTCTTTAATCTGGGCTAAATCTTCTTTCTGTCTTTCAAGCAAGGTTTCTGCACGCGAATTTATTATGCCGGACTCGCAATATAGTTTGGCGACTTGCAGTGCCTCTGGGCTTTTATAACCCTCTAAGGTACAGTTTTCTTCTAAAGCGGTATTGTCCCAGATTTTTTGCTCATCTAATATGGAGTTTTTAAAGTCTTCATCAAGCCCCGCCCAAACTTTGCGTAATCTGGCCTCGGCGCGACTGCGTTGCTGCTGATATTTAATTAGAAGATTATTTAATTCTTCCGGTGTTCTGGTGTTCAGACTCAAGCCTGTAGCATCTTCGCTAATTTCTTCTTGTTGATTAGTTTGTTTGGCTTCACTTGCAGTCTCACTTCCCGTCTCACTTGCAACTTGCGGTGCAGAGGCAGGCTGGATATTGCTTGCCATGTTGGTGTTAGAAGCTGCAACGGCAACAGGTGCGGTTTTAAGCTCTTCTTTAGACCTAAAGATGAAATACATCGCTACCAAGATAATCAACCCAATAACTAAAATTAGAATTATTTTTACGCTATTGCTTTGTTTTTTTGGTGGTACAACAGATTGTGTTGCTGAGTTGGTACTAGGGTTGGGTTCGAGCGAGGCTGAATGTTGTTGTGGTTGGGACGGAGTAAAACTGGGTTGTTGCTGATCTTGTCTGTCTGGCTCTTGGGCTATGGTTTCTTCTGTGCAATTTGTCTCAGCATCGTCTTGATGAGATGCCAAGATGGCTTTCTTTTGCATATCATATTCATCTTTAGTGATGGCGCCTTTTTCCAATAATTTAAAAAGTGCTTCAAGTTCTTCAATCTGAGCAGATGGTTTATCCATGCATCAACCTCTTAAAAAATTAATCGACCCAATAAATGAGTTATTGTAAGTATGATGCTAAATTTATTTCAACTATTATTTGGGCATAATATTTTTTTATGCAAAATGGCTGAAATTTGCTTTGACTGAGTTTTAAATTAAATAGATAACATAAAAAAATAAGATATTTTTTATAAATAACAATAATTTGATGAAATATTTTGATTAATTGTTTTTAATAATTAATTTTAATTTGCTTATAATGCAAAAAGTTTGTTGTGATTTTGATCTGAAATCTGGAATGTATGCAGTTTGATGGCGAAAAATTGCCCAGCATTTACTATGATATTTTAGATCATGGCTGGGCAAAATTTTAAATCATTTAATGGCGATAACCTTTGTTATATTTTTTCTCCAACCAGGAAAACAACCAACTTAAAGCCATGGTCATGAGCAGATAGATCACCGCGATGGTATACCATGGTGTCTCATAATTAAGATAGCGCCCCGCCACGGTGCGTGCGGTGAATGCCAGCTCAGCTACGGCGATAGCGGACAATAAGGAGCTGTCTTTAAGAAGGGTAATAAATTCATTACCAATTGGTGGCAGCATGCGATGAATTGCTTGTGGCAAAATCACATAGCGCATGGCTTGGGTATAACTCAGTCCGAGTGAGCGTGCCGCTTCAAATTGACCGCGATCTATTGACTGAATACCTCCGCGGAATATTTCGGTAATATAGGCTCCGGAATTGACCGATAACGCTAGTATGCCGGTAATCAATGCCCCATAATTACGCCGTAGTTCGACGGCATAATCACCATTAATAATCAGCCCGCTAGTTGGATGAATAAGAATCGGAAACCAGACGTAATACCAAATAAATATCTGTACAAATAGTGGCGTGCCACGAAATAGGGTGACGTATAACAGTGAAATTTGACGTAATAACCACGTCAGTGCACGCATGAACAAACCGCCTTTTTCCACGCGGATAATACGAGCTAGAGCAAAAAACAGACCTAAAAAGGTACCGAATAAGGTTGAAATCAGCGATACGCCCAAGGTAATAAGGGCGCCGTAAAAGAACATTTCGCGATATTCGTAGATGATGTCAAAACGAAAGGTCATTGTTTTACCTAATGTGTTTTCAATGTTTAGTGCCGGGCTCTGTTCTGCCTGAGCACGATATGACCGGTTATTTTAACAAGAATTAGGGTCATGGCTGTATCAAATTTTGTTTAGTTTTGAGAATAAGGTGAATTTTATTGAATTGCTGGTCTGCAACTTGCTGTTTATTTACGCTGGCTAACGCAGGCTGAAATGTTTACAATGCGGTGTATTATTATTTGAATTATTCAAGATTTATATGCAAGTTTGGTTGGGAGAACACCAGCAGCCGGATTGTATGAAAGGTGCAGCAGTCACAATCGGTAATTTTGATGGGGTACATTGTGGACACAGGCATATTTTGTCGTGTCTGCGTCAGCAGGCACACAACCGCGGTCTGATATCTGTTGTGGTGATTTTTGAACCGCAACCACAGGAGTTTTTCGCTCGAAAATTAGCCCAACCTTTGCCATATAGGCTAACGCCATTGCGTGACAAGCTGGCTTTGTTAGCGGAAAGTAGCTGTGTGGATGCAGTTTATGTGCTGAACTTTGATCAATCTTTTGCTGATACATCAGCAATGGAGTTTGTGAGAAAGGTATTGATTGAGCGTCTTAATACGCGGTATTTGTTGGTGGGTGATGATTTTCGCTTCGGGGTAAAACGCAGTGGTGATTTTGCTTTATTGCAGGCACAGTCTGAATTTACGACAGAAAACACACCTTCAGTACTCATCAATGATGTTCGAGCCTCTAGCACAGCAGTACGTCAAGCATTGGAAGCGGGTAATTTGACCTATGCACAAATGTTATTGGGCCATGAATATACGCTTAGTGGTAAGGTAAAATATGGTCAGCAATTGGGCCGAAAGCTGGGTTGTCCAACAGCAAATGTGGATTTACCACCTTTGCGCTATGCGCTGAATGGTGTGTTTGTCGTGGATGTTAGCGGAGATTTTGGTCGTAAACGTGGGGTAGCCAGTTTTGGTTTGAATCCTACGGTTTCTACAGACTGTCAGCAAAAGCTAGAAGTTCATATTTTTGATTTTGACGCTGATTTATATGAACAAAAAATAAAGGTTCATTTTTTACATAAGCTTAGAGATGAACTCAAATTTGATTGTTTGTCTGCTTTACAGGCGCAGATTGAGGCAGATATGGCAGCAGCACGAATATGGCAGGCTGCCTGATTGGTTGATATGTTTCAGGTAGCCTCAATGTACTGATTAATGTTTAACAAGATTATTAGATAATTATATTTTTGAAGAGAAGGTCATGACTGACTATAGTAAAACAGTAAATTTATTGGATACACCCTTTCCGATGCGCGGAAATCTGGCTAAACGCGAAGGCGGGTGGTTGCAATCTTGGTATGAACAGAGACGTTATCAGAAGTTGCGTCAGCTTGCTGCTGGTCGGCCGAAGTTTATTTTGCATGATGGCCCACCGTATGCTAATGGTGATATTCATATTGGACATGCTGTTAATAAGATTTTGAAAGATATTATTATCCGCAGTAAAACGTTGGCCGGATTTGATGCACCTTATGTGCCTGGATGGGATTGCCATGGTCTGCCGATTGAGCTGATGGTTGAAAAAAAACATGGTAAGAATATTCCGGCAGCTAAATTTCGTAAATTATGTCGTGAATATGCAGAAGAGCAGGTTGCCAAACAGAAGAAGGATTTTATGCGTTTGGGGGTGTTGGGCGACTGGGAACACCCTTATTTGACCATGGATTTTAAAACTGAAGCTGATATTGTGCGTACGCTCGGTAAAATTCAGCAACAAGGCTATTTGTATCGAGGAGAAAAACCCGTTCAATTTTGTTTGGATTGTGGCTCTTCTTTGGCGGAAGCTGAAGTGGAATATAAGGATAAGGTTTCGTCAGCTATCGATGTCGCCTATCAGTTCAAAGACAATGCAGCTCTGGCTCACGCTTTCGGATTGAATGAAATTATTGGTGAAGCTTATGGTGTCATTTGGACAACCACTCCTTGGACATTGCCAGCCAGTCAGGCCATTTCTGTAGGGGCTGAAGTGGTTTATCAGTTGATTGATACCCCAAAAGGTAAGCTTGTATTGGCCAAAGATCTTGCTGAAGATGCTTTAGAACGATACGGTTTGGATGAGGATAAAGTTGCGGTTTTGGCTGAAACAACGGGTAAAAATCTGGAAAATCTGCATCTGAATCATCCCTTTCTTGATCGTGATATTCCGATTTTATTAGGCGAGCATGTGACGACTGAAGCAGGTACTGGTTTGGTACATACAGCGCCGGCACATGGTTTGGATGATTACTTTGTGTGTTTGCGCTATGGAATCAAATTATATAACCCAGTAAATTCTGAGGGTCGATATATCAGTGATATGCCTCGGCTAGCTGGAATGACTGTGTGGGAAGGTAATTCTCACGTCATCGATTGGGTAGCTGAAGAGGATAAGTTGTTGGCAAATGGTAAGATTACCCATAGTTATGCCCATTGTTGGCGGCATAAAACGCCTCTGATTTACCGTGCTACCGGACAGTGGTTTATTGGTATGGATAAAGATGGCAGTGATGGGGAAACTTTACGTGACAAAGCCATGACGGCGGTGGAAGCCACAGAATTTTTCCCAGCGTGGGGTAGAGCGCGATTAGAAGCGATGATTGAAGGACGTCCAGATTGGGTTGTATCTCGTCAGCGTTACTGGGGCACTCCGATGGCGTTTTTTGCACATAAGGAGACCGGTGAGTTGCATCCACGTTCAGCTGAATTGCTGGAAGAAGTAGCAAAACGTATCGAACAACACGGTATTGAAGCTTGGTTTGCTCTGGATAAAACAGAACTTTTAGATGCTGCTGATGCTGAGCAATATGAAAAGTTGCCAGATACGTTGGATGTGTGGTTCGACTCGGGTAGCACGCATTATGCAGTGTTACGTCAGCGTCCAGAATTATCCTGGCCAGCTGATCTGTATCTGGAAGGTTCGGATCAACATCGTGGTTGGTTCCAGTCTTCTCTACTGACCGCTTGTGCCACTGTTGGGGCGCCACCCTATAAGCAATTGCTAACGCATGGTTTTGTGGTAGATGGCAATGGTCAAAAGATGTCTAAATCCATCGGTAATGTGATCGCTCCACAAAAAGTGAATGATAGTCTGGGCGCGGACATTCTGCGTTTATGGGTGGCTTCTACTGATTATTCCGGCGAATTGGCTATTTCAGATGAAATTTTGAAACGAGTAACAGAAAGTTATCGCCGTTTGCGCAATACTTTGCGGTTTTTATTGGCTAATCTTAGCGATTTCAATCCTGCAACTGATGCTGTACCCATGGCGCAAATGTTAGAAATGGATCGCTATGCGTTGATTCTGGCGCAGCAATTGCAACAGCGCGTTGCAGGTGATTATTATGGACGTTATGCCTTCCATTTTGCTGTACAGGATATTGTTCAGTTCTGTTCTGAAGATATGGGTGCTTTCTATCTGGATATTTTGAAAGATCGCTTGTATACCATGCAGGCCAATAGCTTAGGGCGTAGAAGCGCGCAAACAGCTCTGTATCATATTACCCGTAATTTGGTATTGCTGCTGAGCCCGATCCTATGTTTTACTGCTGAAGAAGCATGGGCAGTATTGACCGCGAGTGAAGAGGATAGTGTGCTATATCATACAATGCACATTTTCCCTGAATTAGATCAGGCGGAAATCAGTACGTTAACGCAAAAATGGTCGGCCATTCGTCAGGTGCGTGATGTGGTTAATGCAGCCATTGAACCGCTACGTGCAGATAAAAGTATTGGTTCATCACTGCAAGCTGATGTGGAATTGACTGTACCGCAAGATTTGCTGCCATTTATCTCTGCTTTGGGAGCAGAATTGCGGTTTGTACTGATGGTCGCTCGGGTTAATGTTCAGGAAGGTGCAGAATTGAGCGCGATTATCAGTGTTGATTCAGGTAAAAAATGTGAACGTTGTTGGCATTATACTGATGATGTTGGTTCGGATCCCCAGCATCCTACCATTTGCGGACGATGTGCCACGAATGTGGATGGTAGTGGTGAGCAACGCTTATTTGCATAATCTGCTTTGAAATGATATGACTGGATTTCATTGGTCGGGTTTAATATGAATTCAGGCGTGACTGATTTTATTTGGTCACGCCTGTAATAACTTAGGTAAAGCTATGAGTAAAAAGTTGTTTATTTATGGTTTGATTATCGCATTGAGTATTATTGCGGATCAGTTATCAAAAAATTTGATTTTGCAGCATATGCAATATATGCAACGTACAGCGGTGATACCTGGATTTTTCGATTTGATTTTGGTCTACAACACCGGTGCTGCGTTCAGTTTTTTAGCAGATGCAGGTGGCTGGCAAAAATTTCTATTTATGGGATTGGCGCTGATTATTTGTGTGTATTTGCTTAAAGAGATTATCTGCGATGGATTCGGAACGGTGGGCAAGTTTGGTGCTGCGATGATAATAGGCGGAGCGGTAGGCAATGTAATAGATCGTTTAATTCATGGTCATGTGGTTGATTTTATATTGCTTTACTACCATAATTGGTTTTATCCGGCCTTTAATATTGCGGACAGCCTGATTTGTGTTGGTGCCGTGTTGCTGGTGTTGGAGAGTTTTTTTCATCGAAAAAATAAACCTTCTGCCTGAGCAGAATAGATGAAACCAACCAGGTAACGGAAGTTGTATGAATAATAAGCGTATTTTGTTGGCCAATCCTCGTGGATTTTGTGCTGGCGTAGATCGGGCGATCAGTATTGTTGAACGTGCGTTAGAACAATTTGGCGCACCCATTTATGTGCGGCATGAAGTGGTTCATAATAAATTTGTTGTGGACAATTTGCGTAAAAAAGGTGCTGTTTTTATTGAGAATTTGGATGATGTTCCACCTCATTCAACTTTGATTTATTCGGCACACGGTGTTTCAAAGGCTGTACAGCAGGAAGCAATAGCTCGAGGGTTTCGTATTTTTGATGCCACCTGTCCTTTGGTGACGAAAGTACACAAAGAGGTGTCCCGTTTGGATGAACAAGGATATCAGATCATTATGATTGGTCATAAAGGTCATCCGGAAGTTGAAGGAACGATGGGACAATTAGCACCGGATACGATGCTGTTGGTGGAGCGGGTGGAAGATGTAGCTGGTTTGGTGGTCAAAAATGAGGAAAAACTGGCACATGTTAGCCAGACCACGCTTTCTGTAGATGAAACCAGTGATATTATCGCGGCGTTGCAACAACGATTCCCGCTGATTAAGAGTCCGCATAAAGAAGACATCTGTTATGCAACGACGAACAGGCAGGACGCGGTAAAAAAACTGGCGGTAAGTTGTGATGTGGTAGTTGTAGTGGGTTCGCCTAATAGTTCCAATAGTAATCGGCTACGTGAAGTGGCAGCTTTATTAAATGTCGATGCTTATATGGTTGATAATGCGGATTGTTTACAACCACATTGGTTTGAAGGTAAGCAACAAGTAGGAATTACAGCTGGTGCTTCAGCGCCTGAAGTGCTGGTAGATGAAGTGGTGCAGAAGATAGTTTCTTGGGGATATGCAACCGTTACTGAAAACTCTGGTGTGGAGGAAAGTATTATGTTTGTACTACCCAAAGAACTGCGTGGTTCATCATGAGTGTACCCGTTTTATCTGGTGAGCGAGTCTGTCAACGTGCACATGACGATGGCAGAGTCCTTTTACAGGATACCGACTTTCAGTTAATGGCTGGAGCACGCGTGGCAATAAGCGGTGCTTCAGGGGCTGGCAAGTCGGTTTTTTTACGCACGATTTCTTTGTTGGATTTACCAGCAGCCGGAAAGCTGTTTCGCCATGGTAAGCCAGTGCATTTGGATGCCCACAGTATCAGTGAACACCGCAGTCAGATAGCCTATATCAGCCAAAAAGCAGTGCTGGTGCCGGGAACGATACGTGATAATTTGCAATTGCCATATACGCTAAAACGTTATGCGCAGCAAAAATTCAATCCCGAATATGCGCAGCATGTGTTTTCAGATTTGGGTAAAGAAAAAAACTTTCTTGAACGAGATACAGCCGATTTATCAGGTGGTGAAGCGCAACTGGTGTGCTTAATGCGCGTTTTACAGCTTAATCCGCCTGTACTGCTGCTGGATGAGCCTACCGCATCATTGGATGAAACTTCTGCACATTTCGTGCAGAAGTTGTTAAATCAGTGGCAAAGCGAAAACCCTGAAGCTGCTTATCTATGGATATCTCATAGCGAGCAACAGGTGCAGGAAGTTGGTGATGAAGTCTGGTATTTTGATGCCGGTAAATTGACTCATACTAAACAATTGCATCAGGAGGAGCACTATGCAAGCTGATCATTATTTAAGTGTTGGCGAATTGGCTCTGGCTTCTTTGTTGATATTGATTAGTGCCGCAGTATCGTTGTGGTTGAAATTAGGTTTGACTAAACGTATTTTAATTTCGGCTGTGCGCGCTGTGGTGCAATTGACAATAGTTGGTTTGCTGCTAAAGTGGATTTTTGCCGCTAATCAATGGTATTGGGTATTGCTGATTATTGTTGTGATGACTGTGGTAGCCGGCTTTTCAGCTCGATCACGCGGTAGTTATATTTATCGAGGGTTAACCCGAGATGCGTTATCTTCCGTCTGGTTTGCTTCCTGGCTGACGGCTGCAGTTGGTCTTTATGCAGTTCTGCATATTAAGCCATGGTATTCTCCGCAATATGTTATTCCGATTCTGGGGATGGTTCTTGGTAACTGTTTGACCGCAGTGGCATTGTGCTTGGATCGACTGACACAAGATCTACGCCAACAGCAATCTCGGGTAGAGATGATGCTATCTTTAGGAGCAAGCGGCTGGGAAGCCTATCGAGATACCGCCCGTGCTGCTGTGGTAGCAGGGATGCTGCCTACCATCAATCAATTAAGTGTTGTTGGTCTGGTTAGCTTACCAGGCATGATTACTGGTCAGATTCTGGCCGGAGCCTCTCCTGATCAGGCGATACGTTTTCAGTTATTGACCATGTTTTTGATTTGTGCAGGTTCTGCAGGTGGTTGTCTGTTATGTGCAGTATTTGTTTACCGGCATGTGTTTAATCGTTGTTGGCAGTTCTGTGGCTGGCGCTTACAACGCCGGAAAACTGAAAAGGCGTAGAGAGTTAATCCTAGAGCAGATTAATCCGTGCTAATAGATTTAACAAAAGGGGATTTGTCATTTTGTTTAAGCACAGATAAGCCAGATGCAGGGTTTAGATTGTAATGAACATCCGCTATGAACATTAAAAATGAGCCAATCAACCACATTGGCTCCTAGCAGTAAATTCAAAGATAGGCCGATGGTTAGACCATTTCATTAATCCACGCTTGTTGTATCGCTTCCAGTATTCTTTCACCACAATGATCGGGATCATCATCAAAATCGGGTAAAGCCAAAACCAAATCGCGTAATTGGGTGAAACGAATCTGGCTGGGGTCAATTTCTGCATGACGATCGGCCAGCTCTTCAGCAATATAATGTATGTCGGTCCATTTCATCGGCAAAATCTTTATGTAATCTTGATCACTATTTAGTTTTATACAGCATTAGGATTTAGCTACCGGATTAATGTTCTTCACGGGCATGATTAATGGTGTATTTAGGTATTTCCACGGTTATGTCGCTTTCTCCAACTCGAGCTTGACAGCTTAAGCGAGAATCTGCTTCCAGCCCCCATGCCTGATCGAGTAAATCTTCTTCCTGTTCACTTGGTTCGTTCAATGTATTATATCCTTGACGGATAAGCACATGGCAGGTGGTACAAGCGCAAGATTTTTCACAGGCATGTTCTATTTCAATATCATGCTCCAATAGTGCATCACAAATGCTGGTTCCAGTTGGAATATCTTCAAGTTCCTTTCCGTCGGGACAAAGCTGAGGATGAGGCAAAACAGTAATTTTGGGCATGTGTCTTCCGTAAATCTAAATCATACAAGCTGGCTGACAAAACAGAGAATCATTATCAAACCATGCTCGTTATTAAAGCAAATTTTGTGTTTTTAGTGCAGCCTGAACACCAGTATCAGCTTCAATGCGTTGGTAGAATGCTGGCAGATGCTCGTACTGACTGAGATCAATTTTACAGATTTCAGCCCAGCGTAACACAACATAAATGTAAACATCAGCAATACTGATGTTGTCACTAGCCACATAGTGATGCTGAGCCAATCTGCGATTAATTGGAGCAAACATTTTAATCACATTGGCAACAGCTTTTTGAATCAGATTTTTTTGTGCTTCATCGCCATCAATCATCTTATTGGCTTTAAATATAGTCAAAAAACAAGGGTGCAAATCACTATTCGCATAAGCTATCCATTGGCGTGCTCTGGCTCGCACACGCGCATCTTTGATGGCATCTCGTCCAAAAATGCCTTGTTCAGGAACCAGATCATTAATGTAATCAAGAATGGCTAGATTTTGAGATAAATTCCAGTCTCCATCGACTAATAGTGGTACTTGTCCTTGTGGATTCATGGCAAGATATTCAGCACTTTTAATCTCTTCACGACTGATTTCTATAGCTTGATAATCTAAATGACTCCATTCCAAAGCAACATGAGGAACCAGAGCACAAGTTCCGGGTAAAAAATATAATTTCAACATAGTCGTTCTCCCTAGTTATTAGTTGAAAAAAGAGCTTTTATTATGTTTCTATATCAGTGACATTTTTACCTTGTAAGGCTCGTTGAATATTGCGATTCATTCGTTTGGCAGCAAATTCATCTGTAGCCTGACTAAGTTTATGAATGGCATTCCTGATAGTTTGTGCTTCACCAGATTGCAATTGCTTGCTGGTTTCAGCCAGAGCAGCTTGAATGATGCTTAATTCTTTATCAGTCAGGATGTCGGCATCCAGCGACAGAGCATGCTCAACTGCAGCAATGATGCTTTGTGCTTCAACTATCGCTTCGGTTCTAGCCCGTTCTATGGCATCAGCTTGGGCATTAGCAAAGCTATCTTTTAACATTTGCGTTATCGTGGTATCGTCCAATCCATAGGAAGGCTTAACTTCAATATGCGCTTGTACTCCAGTAGTTTGTTCACGAGCAGAGACCGATAATAAACCATCTGCATCAACCTGAAAGGTGACTCGAATGCGCGCTGCACCCGCAGCCATGGGAGGAATACCGCGCAAAGTAAATTGTGCAAGACTGCGGCAGTCGCTTACCAGTTCGCGTTCACCTTGAACCACATGAATCATCATGGCCGTCTGACCGTCTTTAAAAGTGGTGAATTCCTGCGCACGGGCTGTAGGTAAGGTGCTGTTACGGGGAATGACTTTTTCTACCAGTCCCCCATAGGTTTCCAGACCTAATGATAACGGAGTGACATCCAACAATAACCATTCATCATCATTTTTATTGCCTGCCAATACATTGGCTTGCATGGCTGCGCCCAAAGCCACCACTTCATCAGGATTAAGATTGTTTAATGGAGTTTGTCCAAAAAAGGTGGCC
Source organism: uncultured Neisseriaceae bacterium (assembly GCA_945267035.1). Classification (GTDB taxonomy): domain Bacteria; phylum Pseudomonadota; class Gammaproteobacteria; order Burkholderiales; family Neisseriaceae; genus Snodgrassella. Next base: position 15,029 of record CALYOS010000013.1, read on the forward strand.
ACTGCCTGTTGCACATGCAGCATGCGTGTTGCGCCGCCGACCATGATGACACCCTTGATGTCTTGTTTGGTTACGTGAGCATCTCGTAATGCTTGTTTGACTGGTTCGAGGGTTTTAACCACTAAGGGCTGAGTGAGTTGTTGAAAAGTCTCACGACTAACTGTTGTTGAGATTGCCAAACCGGTAGATAAGGTTGCAGTTATCGTAGCGGTGGTTTGAGAGGTTAATTTTTCTTTGGCTTCTCTACATAGTGATTGTAATAAAGCGCTATCTTGTGCCGGCAGCTGTGATAGGCTGTTGTGTTCCAGTAGCCAGCAAAATAACCGTTGATCAAAATCATCTCCACCTAAGGCACTATTCCCATTGGTTGCTTTGACTTCAAATAATCCGCGACTTAAAGCCAGAACAGAAACGTCAAAGGTGCCACCCCCCAGATCGTATACGACGAAAGTGCCTTCTGACGCATTATCCAGACCATAAGCAATAGCAGCGGCTGTAGGTTCATTTAGTAGGCGTAAAACATGTATGCCGGCCAGGCGAGCAGCATCTTTAGTGGCCTGGCGTTGTGCATCATCAAAATAAGCCGGTACGGTAATCACAGCACCAGCCAGTTCTCCACCTAACGATTCTTCGGCACGGGCTTGTAAAACTTGCAGAATTTTTGCCGAAACATCAATCGGGGTAATATCGCCAGCGCGAGTATGAATGTGAATAATCCGTTCATCATTGCCAAATTTATACGGCAAATATCTGATCTCGTCGTCAGTTTGAATATCATTTAGAGTACGACCAATCATGCGCTTAGCGGAACTAATAGTATTAACCGGATCGGTTCGCTGAGCTTGCAGGGCGAGATTACCCACTTGTACTGAGCCATCAGGCAGATAACGCACTACTGATGGCAGGATAACCTGACCCTGCTCATCTGAAAGGCATTCAGCATGTCCATTGCGTACCGTAGCCACTAAACTATTGGTGGTGCCTAAATCGATACCAACTGCCCGTCGTTGTTGATGAGGAGCAGGGGATAATCCGGGTTCGGAAATTTGCAATAAAGCCATAATCTGAATCTTGTCTGAATTTTTTTAACATTAATCAATAGCCAATAATCTTCACGAATTAACGGATTGAATAATTTATGGTTTAGGGTAAAGCATGTGAAATTTCTGCCTGTAATTTAGTCAGAAAACGACCTTGACGAACCAACTCTGCCGCCGGCTCAAATTGATTGTTGTCAAATGCAGTATTTAATTGACTCAGCAATTGCTGCAAAGATAGCTGAATCGTGTCTGCGAGGTTTTTTAAAGCTGTTACATCGCCAGATTGCTGAGCTTCTGCAAGATCTTCACGCCATTGCATTTGTTGCATTAAAAATTCTTCTGGAAAACGTGTGTGTTCAGGCGCATCAGCGTCAATGCCCTTTTGTTGCAATAAGTAGGCTGCGCGATCTAAAGGATGGCTGAGAATCCGGTAAGCTTCATTGATCGTTGCTGTCATCAACATGGCTTGTTTCTGTTCAAATGCACTTTTAGCAGCAAATCTATCGGGATGGCATTGCGCCGCCAATGCACGGTAATTGTCTTCCAGTTTGACTTGATCAACGGAAAACTGCTCGGGTAACTGAAAAAGTGCAAAATATTGATTCATGGTAAATCTTCATCAAAACAGCATGATAGGAGAAGATGACTCAAAGCACATTGGGCAATCTAGCGCTAAAAATTGAGTCATTTATCCCTATAGCGACATCAAAATAAATCTCCGTAGCCATAACTGATCTTCATCAGTCCTATAACGGAACAGGACGGCATCAGACGTGAAAACTTTCTCCACATCCACATTCGTCTTTAGCATTGGGATTAGCAAATTTAAATCCTTCTTGCAGCCCCTCTTTGACAAAATCCAGCTCTGTTCCATCCAAATAGACATGACTTTTAGGATCTACAAATACCCGGACGCCATGTTGCTCAAACATCATATCTTCTGGCAGAATCTGATCCACAAATTCTAAAGTATAGGCCATACCTGAGCAGCCACTGTTTTTAACACCGAGACGAATACCTTCACCTTTACCTCGTTTGGTTAAAAAATTGCTGATATGTTGTGCAGCCTTTTCAGTTAGAGAAATCATAATTGGTTCCATCTTATCAATTTTATTCAATCGAATGCATTGGGTTCGGAAGATTGAATAACATCATTATATCGTTTAAAACGGCGTATATATGCATGCATAAACAATCGCCGGCAAGCTATTTTTTCGGCACAGCTATTACAAAAATAGCTGATAATTTTGTTTGGGTATGAGTCCGATTCAATAAAGGTACTACATTCCAGACATAATTTCTGCTGTGTCTGATACATCATTGGTGTTCAACTACTTAATCTTGATTGGTGTGTTCTTAATGATTTTATTATATATTTTAAATATTAAACTTCATCATCGTTGTTATTCATCGTGCTTTTTTCGATAATCGGCAACAGCTGCCTTAATCGCATCTTCAGCTAGAATCGAACAATGAATTTTAACTGGAGGTAAGGCCAGTTCTTCAGCTATAGCACTATTTTTAATCGCCAATGCTTCATCCAAACTTTTACCCTTAACCCATTCTGTGATCAAACTGGAAGAGGCAATAGCAGAACCACAGCCGTAAGTTTTGAACTTGGCATCTTCAATAATACCATTCTCACTAACCTTAATTTGTAACTTCATTACGTCACCACAGGCAGGAGCACCTACCATACCAGTGCCTACACTTTGATCACCTTTTTCAAAAGAGCCGACATTGCGGGGGTTTTCATAATGATCAATAACTTTATCGCTATAGGCCATAAAAGCGTTCCTTATCTATTTTTGTCATTTCCGGCTGTCATGATAACAGCCGTTCACTGCCTTTCTTAACCCGATTGGGCAGTTATCAACCGGGCAGGGGGTTGCTAATCAGTGAGCAGCCCATTCCACCGTACTCAGATCAATGCCTTCTTCATGCATTTCCCATAACGGCGACAATTCGCGTAACTTATCAATTTTAGACTTAATTAAATGAGCAGCATAATCCACTTCTTCTACAGTAGTGAATCGTCCAAAAGTAATGCGCAATGAACTGTGAGCAAGCTCATCATTGCGTCCCAAAGCCCGCAAGACATAACTAGGCTCTAAACTGGCAGAAGTACAGGCCGAACCACTGGAAACCGCAATATCCTTAACGGCCATAATCAGAGATTCACCCTCTACAAAGTTAAAACTGATATTGAGATTCTGATAGACCCGATGATCCATATCGCCATTAATATAAACTTCTTTGACATCCTTAATCTCGTTCAGAAAACGATCTCGTAATAGCTTGGCATGCGCATTATCCTGTTGCATTTCCAACCGAGCCAATCGAAAAGCCTCACCCATACCAACAATCTGATGCGTTGGTAATGTACCTGAGCGGAAGCCACGTTCATGGCCGCCACCATGCATTTGCGCATTCAAGCGTACGCGCGGTTTACGTCGTACATATAATGCACCAATTCCTTTAGGGCCATAAGTTTTATGTGCTGACATGCTCAATAAGCCAATATGATTGGCTTTGACATCGATAGCAACTTTTCCGGTAGCTTGTGCGGCATCAACATGAAAGATGATGCCATGTTCTTCACAAATCGCACCGATCGCAGCAATATCCTGAATCACTCCGATTTCATTATTTACCCACATCACACTGACCAAAGTAGTATCAGGGCGAATGGCCGCTTTCAATTCATCCAAATCAAGCAAACCATTTTCCTGTACCCCAAGATAGCTGACTTCAAAACCTTCACGTTCCAGTTCACGCATCGTGTCCAAAACAGCTTTATGTTCGGTTTTTAACGTGATTAAGTGTTTACCTTTGCTGGCGTAGAATTGAGCAGCACCTTTAATGGCCAAGTTATCCGATTCAGTTGCACCAGAGGTGAAAATAATTTCCTTAGAATCGGCTCCTATTAAAGCAGCAATCTCATTCCGGGCATTTTCCACAGCTTCTTCTGCAGTCCAGCCAAAACTGTGACTGTTAGAAGCCGGATTACCAAAGACCTCGGTTAGATAAGGTATCATTTTTTCTGCTACACGAGGATCAACAGGTGTAGTAGCAGAATAATCCAGATAAATTGGTAGTTTTACAGTCATAATTGTGTTCTCTAAAAATATTTATTAGCTCATTCAATGCAAGCTGACTAATGTTACAGCCTGCTCATGGCTGGCGTTTTGATCATTATTAAGTCGGTGCTCATGCTGATTTAGAATACATTGCAAAGAAATATTACGCAGATAGCTATCAATGGTCTTATTCAAATTAGTCCATAAATCATGTGTCAGACAGGGGGTACCAGACTGACAGTCGGCATGACCGCCACACTGAGTGGCATCCAGCATATCTTCAGCAGCCGCGATAATGTCGGCTATATTAATTTGCGCTGCATTCTGACTGAGAACATAGCCACCTCCAGGTCCTCGAATGCTTTCCACCAAACCAGCACGCCTCAATTTGCCAAATAATTGTTCCAAATAAGATAAGGAAATTTGCTGGCGTTCACTGATGGCCGTCAGGTTGACCGCACCACATTGCGAATGCATGGCTAGATCCAGCATAGCAATAACAGCGAAGCGCCCCTTAGTGGTTAAACGCATGACAAAACCCGCATTAGAATGACAATACTTAAATTATCTAATACCCGACAATTTTAGTCAACTTTATTCATGGCTAAATCAAGCAATTATCTCAGAGCTGGCACCAACGAAAATGCCAGGTTTAGCTTTAAAACCTATCCGTTCAAATCACTAACACAAATGATGACCACAATGCGGCGATCATCCATGATTTGTAGTTTTAATCATTGACCCATCTTCATGGTTAATCTTTTTAGCCCAGTCACTCAGCGCCAGCAGAATGGGGCTGAGTAATTGCCCCTTCTCAGTCAATGCATAGCTGACATGTACCGGTGGTTTGTCACCTTTCACCGTTCGGGATATCAGTTCATCTTTTTCCAACTGTTTAAGCTGCAAACTTAAGGTCATTTCAGTGATATCCGGCATACTTTTTTTAAGTTCACTAAACCTTTTAGGCTGATTGAGTAAATAATAAAGAATCACACCTTTCCATTTACCCCCAATCAAATTCATGGCCATACTGATACTGCAATGATAGTGTTTACCTTGATAGGTAATCGCGCAAGGATTAGTTGTATGCATCATAATGATCCAACTCTCATATCTGATAGTTATAGCTATTTTTTTAAATTTTACTATACTTATTTGAGTAGATAAAAAATTGATAGTGTATTTAGGAAAACAACTATGACTTTAATGATTTTGGCGCATCCTGATTTCAACAATTCCACAGCCAATAAAACCATCTCTGAAGCTTTAGCCGTCAAATTGCCTGATATGGAAATCAGAAATATTCATGCTTTATACCCTGATTATCAAATAAATAGGAATGCCGAACAGCAGGCATTACTCAGACATAAATTGATTATTCTGCAATATCCAATGTACTGGTTTAATATGCCCGCCATCTTAAAAATTTGGTTTGAACAGGTGTTTACTTATCAGTTTGCCTATGGCTCGCAAGGAGACAAGCTGAAAAATAAAAAAATGCTGGTCAGTATGACCGTTGGTCAGCCAGAAATCAATTTCCAGAAAGAAAATCATTCTCTTATGGATGATTTTTTACAACCAGTGAAACATTCGGCGGAGTATAGCCAAATGAATTATCTTGGCTATTCTGCCTTATATGGTGTTTCTCCGGTATTGGATAAGACACCAAAAATGATAGCCATTGAAGCCGAGAATTATAGTCACGATTTATTTAATCTGATTGTGAAAAACGGCTAACAACGAAAAGCTTTTCTGTCATCAAAAAGGCCTGAATTGGTTCAGGCCTGATCAGTCGAAGTTTCTAACTGCGAACTAACTTTTAGACTGGGAAACTTATTGGTTACTGTCCTGTCTGTGATTGGTCTTATCAAAACCAAATTATTTGGCTATGGTTACCACCAACATTGCTTAGCATAACGCACATCAACCTCTTATTGCGTGCGCAAATTCTCAATATCGGCACAAACCCCATACCATCAGTAATACTATATATCCCAGCAAAGAAAACGCATTTTTGCTTGGTCAGTATTTTCAGACACCACGCTTTAGCGAAACCATTTTCGTATTGTATCCAGACCACCAAAGCGGACGTTTATGCTGGTTGCAGCCTGTGTTTTTGGTTTGGCATGATAAGCCACCCCCAATCCTGCCAGCTGTAACATCGGGATATCATTGGCGCCATCTCCCATTGCCAACACTTGTGATTTTTTTAGTCCTAATTTGTTGGAATACTCAGCCAATAAATGCGCTTTAGCTTGAGCATCGATAATGCGGCCGGTCAGCTCACCAGTTAAAACCTCGTTTTTAATCATCAACTGATTAGCATAAGCGTAATCCAGCCCATATTGCTGTTTTAACCGTTCGGTGAAATAAGTAAACCCGCCTGATACCAGCATAAATTTAACCCCGTGTTCACGACATTGCTGTAACAGCCATTTTGCACCCGGTGATAATTGCAAAACCTGATCGTATACACGTTGTAATTCAGTAATAGATAACCCTTTTAACAATGACACCCGCGCCCGTAATGATTGTTCGAAATCAATTTCACCACGCATGGAACGTTCTGTTATAGCGGTAACCTCAGATTGCAACCCCACACCGGCAGCGATTTCGTCGATACATTCAATCGTGATCAAAGTTGAATCCATATCACTAACAATCAGTCCCAAATCAGCAAAAGCCATATCGGGTAAAACAGCAAAATCAATTTGTTGTTGAATTAACTGTTTTTCAGTCGCGGCATCTAAACAAAAACCAGCATTTACAGGTAATCGAAGAACCGATTGATCAAAACTATAGTTATCAGAAAGGGTTAATACACCTTGCAAACCATTTAAATGGCAACGAGGTAAATTGGCGTGCTGTAAAACCAGAACATAGCTCATGACAAATACAGTATTCAAAAAACATGCAGTATAGAGACCAACGTCTAAGCGCACAACTGCTTAAATTGCAGCAATAAAAGGTGATAAAAACAAAATAGTTGGCATAAATTACCCATAAAATTTGTTTATAAGCCCCTCAATCAACGAAAAAATGATATATTTAGAAGTTATACACAAAATATAATGAATAAAAACTCTTTTTTATTTCATTATTACCTTTTGTCCAAAACTGCGTTCATAAAATTAAATTCAACATCCAGAATGAGCAATATATTTGCTATTATTCATGGACGCATCTTTATGGAGTTAATAAATGCAACAACCTTCAACCACCTCATCGTCGGTGGATCATTACCGTGAACTAACCCTACGCGGCATGATTCTAGGTGCCTTGATCACAGTCATATTTACAGCATCTAATGTTTATTTAGGACTAAAAGTTGGACTGACATTTGCTTCTTCTATTCCGGCAGCGGTTATTTCCATGGCGGTTTTGAAGTGTTTTCAGGGTTCCAATATATTGGAAAACAACATGGTGCAGACACAGGCATCTGCAGCCGGCACCTTGTCTTCCATCATATTCGTCTTGCCTGGTTTACTGATGATTGGTTATTGGCAGGGCTTTCCGTTCTGGCAAACTACCCTTATCTGTGCTGCTGGTGGGATCTTAGGGGTCATCTTCACCATCCCGCTGCGTCATGTACTGGTTGTCAAAAGTACTTTGCCCTATCCTGAGGGCATAGCAGCCGCAGAAATCCTTAAAGCTGGTGACCATAACCAGCCCATAGAAGATACCAATGATGGCGAAACCCCACAAAGTGGCGTGAAACAAATCCTGACTGGTTCGATAATCTCAGGGGTTTTTAGCTTTTTAGCCGGTGGTCTGCGCGTAATCAGTGAAAGCGCTAGTTATTGGTTTAAAGTTGGCGGAGCCATTTTTCAGATACCAATGGGTTTCTCATTAGCCTTATTGGGTGCAGGATGGTTAGTGGGTATTGCCGGTGGTATCGCGGTTTTATTCGGTATGTTTATAGCTTGGGGCATCGCCGTACCTATTTTCACCAGCTTAACCCCTATGCCGGCCGGTGTTGAAATGATTGATTTTGCCAAAGGCATCTGGACAGCTAAAGTAAAATTCATCGGGGCTGGTGCTATTGCTGTAGCGGCAATTTGGACTTTACTGACTCTGTTTAAACCGATGTTAGAAGGCATGAAATTGTCTTTTCAGGCATTCAGTGGTAATGGACAGCAAAGCCAGTCACAAGATAGAGTTAATCAGGATTTATCACCTAAAACCATGATCCTGATTATTTTGGCTACCATGATCATCTTATTAGCCACCTTTTACGGCTTTGTAGCCAGCGCACCCATTTCCGTTGGTTTGGCGTGTGCGCTAGTGGCGTGTGCGACCTTCTTAGCGTTTATAATCGGCTTTTTGGTGGCTGCTGCCAGCGGTTATATGGCTGGTTTGATTGGTTCTTCTTCTAGTCCGATTTCCAGTATTGGTATTGTGTCAATTGTGATTATCTCTTTGATATTCATGGCAATTGGACAATCAAATGGCGTGTTCTCACTAGAAGGTGGTAATCAGTTTATGACCGCTCTAGCCTTGTTTACCGCTGCTGTGGTGATGGCCATTGCCACCATTTCCAATGATAACTTGCAGGATTTGAAAACCGGTTACTTAGTGGAAGCCACACCTTGGCGTCAACAAGTTGCCTTAATCATTGGTTGTATCGTTGGCGCTATCGTTATTTCACCCGTTTTAGAGTTGTTGTATAACGCTTATGGTTTTACCGGCGCTATGCCAAGAGCGGGTATGGATTCAGCCAATGCTTTGTCTGCACCACAGGCGACCCTAATGACAACCATTGCTACCGGAATTTTCTCGCATAATCTTGATTGGGATTATATTGGCATGGGGGTCATACTTGGCGTGATGTTAATCATCTTAGATATAGTGGTTAAACGTGTACGTCCTGGATGCTGTGTTCCTCCACTGGCCGTAGGCATGGGCATCTATTTGCCAGCTGCCGTTAATATGCCTATCTTCATTGGTACCGTTCTATCCTATTTCTGCATGCGTCATATCAAAAAACGTTACTCAGATCCGCAAGTACAAGAACGTGAACTCAAAGCAGTGGATCGCCGTGGTACATTGCTGGCTGCTGGTTTAATCGTAGGCGAAAGTATCATTGGCGTCTTGTTAGCGATGGTGATTGTGGGTTCCATCGCTTTAGGCAAAGGTGAATCACCGTTAACCATTAGTCTATCTAACTGGGATGAAATGGCCGATTTGCTTGGTCTGGCCTTATTTATAGCAGCAATCGTCATTTTGTTACGGAAAATCATGAAAAAATAAGTTTGTTTTTTCATCAGAACAGCACTTAATAAGTGCTGTTTTTTTATGTAAATTGCAAATTGAAAACGGTGTTCAAACAAAATAAAACCAGTATTTTAAGAGAAAATAAAAGATTTCAGATCGACTAATTAATTTGAATAATACTTATTAGTTTTAATTAATAAGTATCGCAAAATAATTCGTGTGCCAATAAATCTTTTATGATTATTTTAAAAATTAAACTAAATTTATTATTGAGAATTTTACTAAATTTGAAGGTGATTCTTCAAATCGTCGGGATGATTAATAGTGCATAATATGTTATTGCAAAGGGAAAAAATTTTTAACCATTGAAGATGAATGCTTTTTAATCAAATATAGATGTAGGAAAAATGTCTCTATTCAGTCTTTATTAATATGTACCGTGTAACTTTAGTGAAGTTTTAGATTAAATCGGTTCTAAGGCAAAAGGAAATACCAAATCATAAAATCTATAGAAAATACCTTAAACTATTCTTGAATTTAAAGTAAAGCTCAAGACAAAAATAAATTTATCAATATCTGGTATACTGACAGGGATTTAAAAACATTGATGCTGCTGGGGACTGGCTATGGTCGCCAGACGTGAGTTACACATGTCAAAGTGGAAAGCTTTTCTAAATTAAAAAAAGAATAAATTATTCTGAATAAATACCTAAATAGTAAAAAAATGTAAATAAATTTGTATTGAATATTTTTATGTGCTATTATAAATTTAAATGGCAGGGAAATAATTTTAAATGATTAAAAGTTAATTTCCCTAAATTATGAATTGGCCAAATTTACGGGCACAAACAACTTATATTTATAAACGTTTTGGAGACATTACCTTTATTAATTTATAATTATATAGCATCTTACACGACATTTACATAATGCTATAACCATTATTTGGTCAAATGATCAAATCAGAGACATAGTCTCAAAATAAGTCTATACGGTGGAAAAAACAATCTGTGTTTTAAAATGCAAATTTATTGGAGAATAAGCAAATGGTCAAAAGCAAAGGATTCATTTTTAGATTTAAAATCTGTACTGAACATTAATCTTAAGGTGTTAGCAATAAAATTAAGAACTTAAACTAAGGGAATATTTTTTTGGAGCGGTTTTTATTGTTGATATATGGGATAATAATTTCTGGTACTCTCTAAATGCAAGATTTGTCGGAGGAAAAGTTAAAAAATCCACTTTACAATAACGTAATGGATGAAGGAATACCGATAATCTGCCCTTTGAGGGTTATATAAAATAAATATGCGCAAACTTGTTATACAACAAATTATTTCTTAAAACAAATTTTAAAGATAAAAATTTATTATAGCTAATGGCTTTAATTCATCTTGAGAAGGAGATATTAGGTTCAAACTATGAGGATTAGAGTCTATTTCCTCCTTATTCATTGGGTTTATCTGATTGTGCAGTAAGAAATGTCTTAAGGTATTTAATAATGCATTTACATTAGAAGGTATCTGCAGGCTGAATTAACAGTGAAGAAAATTTAGAGTTATTAAAATGGAAAGTAAATAATGATAAAACAATGATAAAAACTACTTAGATTTTTATAGAATATCATTAAATATAATAAATTAGCATACGCTAAAATAGCAGAAAATATCTTAAACAGACTGATCAAAATTACTTATCAAAAGTGAACAGAATGAAATCAAATTCTTTTTGTTTGCAAAATAGGAATGTTTGGACGAAGAAATATTGTTTAAAAAGCATATTGAAAAAGGAGAAAAAATGATCAAATAGCAAAAAATATCTCAAGTTAAGTTTTTAATAATTAAGCAACATTGGATTAAACAATTCAACTGTTTTTATTGATACACATTTTATAAGGCGTTAAGAATGGCTTTTTTCTCAGTTACAGCACGAAATGGTAATAAATCTCTTATCAACGGTAATATGGTAAATAAAGTAATTGATTATGGTCAATATCGAACAATATATCAAGGCAGTGATAACAATTACTATGATGTTCGAGAGACATTGGCTAGTATACAAAACGAATTAAAGAAATAATGGCGAATTTTTTTCAGCTAATCAGTATGAGAGTAATCTAAAAGTTTTATAGTTTTTAGCCATATGCAATGATACAAATTTTATATCCTTCTCAAATTAAGGTATCTGTACATTGAATTTTCTCTCTCTATTTGGTAAATCATATCTTGACAATATAGAAATTTTTCAGCATTTTTTATTGCTTGAAACAGATAATCAATGAGTTAGGGAGTAAGAATGAGATTACCAAAAAATGCTTTAAACATATAAAATTAAAAAATTATATTTTGAAATCAATGATTCCGTATAATTTTTGGTAAAAGATTCAATTTTTTTTGCTGCACTCGTCATTAATTGTCGGTGCAGCATTTTATACTTTTTTATTCTCGGCACTTTTATAATTATGCTGCTTGTGCATGTAAAACTATATAATAAATGAAATGAATGATATATAAATGCTAAATTAATATTATTATTTTGTAATATACGCAAACTAAATGAATAAATGCGAAGTTCTTTGTAAACAGGTGAATATTAGTTATAGATATCTTTTTCAAAACTATAGAGAGTTATAGTTCGATTTTAATTATTCTATTTTATTAATCTCTTTTTTAGTTGATTGATTAGATAATAATTTTTAATTGTTCACGAATATATCCACAAATTCATATAATCAATTAAATCCATTATCGAACAAAATATTTTTCATATTCGCATGATGCCAAAGTTAAGTCATCTATTATTTGTAATTTTCTAATTTTTACTAAGTAACTCAATAATAAAATTTAACTGATTTTCCAAAAGGTTATAGCAGAAGAATTATTTTGAAAAATAACTTTTTTGTTTTTTAAAACGTTGGTTTTAATTGAAGGAAGAAATTTAAATTAGTTTGATGCTTTACAAATTGATAATATAATATTTTAAACGCTTTAAAAAATATACATTATTTATCATCTATGTTATTATTCTGAAAATTAACTAGAAAAAAAGGAGTAAATACTATGCCAAAAAATATTCATACTATTTGTATCCTAATGCTGGTGTTTTTTTCTGTGAGCAGCGCCTATTCCTATACGCCGTCTCAGTTTGATAAAATTAGCTTAAAACAAAACTGTCAGAGAGAATTAAACTCGTCATTTAGAGATATGGCCGGAACTCCTAGCTGCGATAAATTAAAAAAAATTGAACTTGAAGAAAATCAGCCATCTTATAAAGTAAAGCTTGAACAATAATTACTTAATTGGTGCATCGGTTTCTTCAACAGCACTGTGATTAAATTCATTGAGTGATTAATCTTAAAGATAGTCTTATTTTTTATCATTAATTTGGAAGCAGCTTCCTAGTTTGATATGCTAAGATTTTTATTACAATTGTCATTGAAGATTATTTTCAACGGATAATTTTATGCCAAAACATATGGTTATAGTTATGCTAAAATTATTGTTTAGCATATAATAATTGCTAGCACCCTAGTTAATTTGTGATCAATGTTGATATCTATAATCTCGTTGTGCATCCACCTTGATGTCTAATTAGTTTTTTATAAAATTATATTAGTTATATTAGATAATAACATTTGTCGGGTAATACTACATTGATATATATACCCAAAGGATGATCAATAATTCCAACCTGAGTTATATCAAAATCAGGGTAATTCCTCATCAGACCTATTAGGTTAAGTAAATTGAAGGACTAGTTAAAAGCTATATAAAGTTGTGATGGGCTATAAAATGGTTTTAATAAAGTTTCTGATTATCAAAATAGTGACAATATTGCTTTTTCATAAGCAGATAATTAATTTGGAAATGGATTACCTTAGCATTAGTTTTTAATGTGCTCAGCTTAAATACTTTTTGTTATCGTCTATTTAAGTTACTAGTCCAAAATAAATAATTTGTTCTGCTTTAAAATCTATTTCCTCAGTGATAAATTTTTATAAAGAATAAGTGATTGTTTTCTTCAGCGTTATAGAGATTTTGCAAATCGACCTTCAGCCCATGCAATTGCGCCACGGCATCAACAATAGACAATCCTAGCCCGCTACCGCTGTTTTCCTGACCTGCTGGACGGTAAAATCGTTCACGCAAACGTTGCAGGTTAATTGATGCTCGACCGTTATAGGGGTTGGTGATGCTGATGCTGTCAGCTGCCATGATAATCTTGATGGTGCTGTGTGCGGGGCTGTAGCGAATAGCATTATCGAGCAGGTTGCGAATAAGTATGGTCAATAGCGTAGGGTCACCTGATAGGGGAAGGACCTTCGTTGCTTCCGTTTGATACTGGCGTTGGATGCGACACTGATGTTCCCGTGCCGTTAAACTCACGCTTTCAATGGCTGCGGTAGTGAGTTTTGTCCAATTGACAGTGGTGGTATACGGTGGGGCAGTTAACGGATCGAGACGGGAGAGGGTAAGGAGCTGATCGACGAGATGGGTAGTGCGGTTAATGCTGTTGTCTAGATTGCGTATGCGCTGTTGTTGATTGTCGTCGAGTTCGGTTAACGCCAAAACTTCGGTTTGTACTTTAAGTGCAGCTAACGGACTGCGCAGCTCATGTGCGGCATCAGCGGTAAAGCGTAATTCGCGTGCGCGGGTTTGTTCGATGCGTTGTAAAAGGTCGTTTAGCGCATTAATCATGGGCTGAATTTCGCTAGGTACGTCGTGACTGATAGGATTTACACTGTTTGGATCTCGCTGATACAAGGTTTCAGTTAGTATCTGTAAAGGGCGTGTACCGCGTCGAACGCTCCATACAATTAACCACAATAGCAAAGGTAGAGTGAGTATGGATACGGCTAATTGTGACCATATGGCGCGTAAAACAGTTTGCAAAAGTTCGTGCATGCTGAAAGATACCGCGACTTGAAGTTGTTGTTGCGGGTCATTCAGGTAGAATAGGCGCCAGGAACGTCTTTGCCACCAGTTTCCTTGATTAATAAAGCCTTGGTAATTATTTTTATAGGGAATGTTCAGACCAGTTTTGTCGGCGTTAATGAGCTGCCCTTGATACCAAATGGCATAGCCGGATTCTTTACTGTCGATCAGACCGCGCTGTTTTTTAGGTATTTCAGGAAGGGTTGGGTAGTGGCTGGTATCAAGATTAATGGGCGTATGCATCAATCGCTGAGCAAACTGACTCATTTGGGTATCACCAGCTTCATTGATTTCGTGCATAACTGCGATGGCACTAATGATGGCAGTGGTGATCCAAAGCACTGGTAATGTACAACCCAAATAAATAAGTAGTCGTTTGCTAATGGCGGTGGTCGGCTTCAAGGCTCTTCCCCAAGTTGGTAACCTAGTCCGCGACGAGTACGAATGATTTTACTGTTTATTTTTTTTCGTAAATGATGCACATGTACTTCGATAGCATTACTTTCAACTTCTTGTTGCCAACTGTAAAGTTTATCTTCAATTTGAGCGCGACTGAATACACGTTGCGGATGCGTGACCAGTAACTGTAATAATAACCATTCACGTTGAGTGAGCTCAATCGGATGACCATCCAGCTTTGCACTGCAACTATTCAAGTTTAAGCTTAACTGTCCGAAATTAATTTCTGTCTGGCTAAAACCTTGACTCCGGCGAATAAGTGCATGCAAACGAGCGATCACTTCATCCAAGGCAAATGGTTTGCATAAATAATCATCAGCACCTGCATTAAGACCGGCTAGTCGGTCGGGTAACGCATCACGTGCTGTTAAAATCAATACTGGTGTATCCATTCCTTTATGACGCCAATGGGCAAGGACATCCATCCCATCGATTTCAGCCAAACTCAAATCGAGTATAACAGCATCGTAGGGTACGGCACTTAATGCCTCTTCTCCTAACCGACCCGAAGCAAAAACATCGCATACCATTCCATGCTGATGTAGACCTGTACTAAGGCCTTCAGCTATATATTTATCATCTTCAAGAATCAATATGCGCATGCGTTCGCTCAGATAACGGTACCTAAAATATGTCCGATGATGCTGGTGAAGGCGAGTGCTAGGGCGCCTAAAATAACTATTCTAATCACGGCTGGACGTTTGGGCGCTCCTCCCAGATGGGCTGAAATGCAGCCTAAGATTCCAAGACCCACTATGGTGGTTATGGAAAGTATCGACATCAGCCAAATAGTTGAGCTTAGTAAAGATAGTAATACAGGCAACAATGCACCACAAGCAAAAGAAAAGGCAGAAGCCAAGGCAGCTTGTAAAGGATTGGCTTTACTGACTTCAGTAATACCGATTTCCTCACGTGCATGCGCTTCCAAGGCATTGTGTTTAGTCATGGCTTGGGCAACCTGCTGAGCTAAACTTTCATCTAACCCTCGCTGACGATAAATATCAGTCAGTTCTTCCAACTCAACTTCTGGGTATTTTATGAGCGAGTCCATCTCTTTGCGTAAATCGGCTGCTTCGGTGTCTCGTTGGCTGGAAACAGAAACGTATTCACCGGCAGCCATTGAAGCCGCTCCAGAAACCATGGCAGCGATACCGGTTAAAAGTAAGGTTTGATGATTCGGATCTGCTGCGGCCATCCCCATTAGTAAGCTGGCTGTGGAAATTAAGCCATCATTGGCACCCAATACACTAGCACGTAACCAGTTATTACGCGTAGAAAAATGTTGTTCAGTGTGCCAAGAGTGATTCATTTTGTTCTCCGATAAAAGCATGATATTACTATTAAATTCTTCTATCACTATGGGTTAAAGCAAGGTTCAATGCTGCAAAATTATGGCTTAAGCTTTTCTTAAGGTTAGTTGTTTACACTTGCACAAGTTTAGTTAATCAAGAATAGCTATGCATAAAAAGTGTATTTTGAGCAGTAATCAGGTGGTTTTTATCTTAAGCTGCTATATGATTTTAGTATTCAATCTGGGTTTTTGGCATTATGTGTTACAGCATGTAATTTTTAGAAATAATGTTGTTTTGTGGTTAACTTTGCCTGTTGTCATGTTGGCAGCCATGAATTTTTGTATGCAGTTGTTATTTTGGCCATATCTGCATCGAGTTTTTGTGCCGTTGATATTAATATTGGGCTCAGCGGCCAGTTATGCAGTCATGACGCAAAATATTTATTTTGATGCCAACATGTTGCAAAATATCATTCAAACCAATCCTGGCGAGGCCATGGCATGGTTAACCCCTCGGTTCTGGGTATGGCTAGGTTTGACTGGAGTGTTACCGGCGCAATGGTATTGCTGGGGTGTAGCTATCAGTTACAAAACCAAATGGTTTCGGGAATTAATGGGACGGCTGGTCATCACCATTATTTCTGTCGGAATAGTGGTTGCCATTATTCTGATGGCATATGGTAGTTATATTTCTTTTTTCCGTAATAATAAGGCGTTGAATCATCTCATTGTCCCTACAAATATCGTTGGATCGTCTTTGAAAACTGCCTATAACACTTATGAAGCGCATCAGCCATTACAGCAGATTGGGCTTGATGCCACTCATCAGAAGCTAAAGCAAAAGAGAGTATTGGTTATCGTTATGGGTGAGACCACGCGTGCTCAAAACTGGGGGTTAAATGGCTATCAACGACAAACCACGCCTGAATTGGCCGCAATGGAGAAAGAGGTGATTAATTTTCCGCAGGTCACCTCCTGTGGTACAGCTACGGCGGTATCTCTACCTTGCTTATTTTCCAACATGTCTCGTCAACACTATAAAGCCAATTTGGCCAGACATCAGGAAGGATTATTGGATGTTTTGCAGCATGCTGGTGTGAATGTGTTGTGGCGTGATAATGATGGAGGTTGCAAAGGTGTATGTGACCGAATCCGTCATGAAAATGTACAGGATTGGGCCGCAGATTTGTCATGTAACAGCGAGGGCTGTCTGGATGAAAGTCTGTTGCTTCATTTAAGTTCAACTATAGCCAGCTTACCCAATGATGCTGTATTGGTTTTGCACACCATGGGTAGCCATGGTCCGGCATATTATCAACGTTATCCAGATGCTTTTCGGCGTTATACGCCCACTTGCAATACCAATCAGATACAACAATGCTCTAAAGAAGAATTACGTAATACTTATGATAATACCGTGCTGTATACAGATCATGTGCTGGCAGAGGTCATCAAATTGCTGCAACAGCAAACGGGATTAGCCAGTGCTATGTGGTATTTTTCTGACCATGGTGAATCGCTGGGTGAAAATGGTATATATTTGCACGCTACACCTTATTCGATCGCACCGGCAGAACAAACCCATGTACCAATGGTGTTTTGGGCTAATCCGGATTTTAGCCGTGCCAGCCATTTGGATATGAATTGTCTGCGTCAACAAGCGCAGCAGCAAGATTATTCACACGATAATATTTTCCATTCAGTTCTGGGGTTGATGAATGTGCAGACCCGAGAATATCAGCCACAGCTAGATTTATTTGCAGCGTGTCGACAACAATAGTGATTAGGATAAAACTCATTTACCAACAAAAAATCTGCTATTAATTGCATACATTGGACTGATTTGCGATTAATAGCAATAAATGGTGGCTACTTTGACATAAACACCATAGCAATATTCAACCTTAGCTTGCGATTAAAGTTAATCCATAGCCTCTTAATTGCTAAATGGTCCACAGATGCTCAAGCTGCCGTATAATAGCCCCTTTCTCAGTAGGATGTGAAAGACATAAAACATGTGGTTTAAGCAACTAAGTATTTATCCGCTAAACAAAGAGAATTTGCCTGATCTGGATACCTTGGCAGATAAACTCAATGATGCAGCATTCAAACCATGTATGGGATTAGACTGGGACAGTATTGGGTTTGCCAGTCCCGTATCATTTAGTCCTGAAATGGTTTTTCCAGCGCAAAACACATGGCGAATTGCGCTGAAAAAAGAAGAAAAAGTGCTACCAGCAGCAGTTGTGCGTGATATTCTGGATGAAAAAATTAACGAAATACGTGAAATAGAAGGACGCAATGTTGGTCGCAAAGAAAAGATGGAATTGAAAGAAACCATCACCGACGATTTATTACCTCGTGCTTTTACCAAAAGTGGTAAAACGGAAGCAATCATTGATACCCAGCATGGGCTATTACTAATCAATCAGGCAAATAGTAACCGTGCAGAAATGCTATTAACCAAATTACGTGATGCTTTAGGCGGTCTGGAAGCCAAATTGCCACGTACCCAGCAGTCACCAGGAAGCTTAATGACCGAATGGTTGTTAAACGGAGCTGCAGCAGGACATTTTGAATTAGATAGTGATTGTGAGCTAAAAGGCTTAGGAGATGCCGCGCCAGTAGTTCGGATTAGCCATCAGGATTTAACTGCTGAAGAAGTGATTAATCTGGTCAAAAACGGTAAAATCGTTACCCAGCTTGGATTGTGTTGGCAGGATAGAGTGCGCTTTGTCCTTACTCAGGATTTCACCCTCAAACGCATCCAATTTCTTGATGTGATACAAGAAGAAGCAGCAGGGCAGGGAGACGATATGCAAAGCATCACCTTTGCTTCTCAAATATTGATGGCAGAAGCTTTAGGAGAATTATTGTCTGAACTTGTGCATCACTTGGGTGGTTGGCTTCCCGAATAAACATTTAATCAGGGGTAAATTAGCGCAATTTATCCGCTGGATTGATACAGGCTTCGGTATAATGCGCTAAATTTATTAAGGGTAATATCATGAGTATTAAGTCGGATAAATGGATACGCCGTATGAGCGAAGAGCATGGCATGATAGAACCGTTCGAACCCAATCAGATTAAACAGATGAACGGTGAAAAAATCATCTCTTATGGTACTTCTAGCTATGGCTATGATATTCGCTGTGCACGTGAGTTCAAAATCTTCACCAATATCAACAGTACCATCGTTGATCCGAAAAACTTTGATACACGTAACTTCGTCACTGTTGAGGACGATTTCTGTATTATTCCACCTAACTCATTTGCATTGGCGCGTACCGTCGAATACTTCCGCATTCCGCGCGATGTATTGACAGTCTGTTTAGGTAAATCCACCTATGCACGTTGTGGGATAATCGTTAATGTCACCCCATTCGAACCAGAATGGGAAGGATATGTAACTTTAGAATTTTCTAATACCACGCCATTACCAGCAAAAATCTATGCGAATGAAGGTGTAGCACAAGTGTTATTTTTCCAAAGTGACGAAGAATGCGATACCTCTTATAAAGACCGTGCAGGCAAATATATGGGACAAACTGGCGTAACCTTACCTAAAGCATAATACCATTGGTCAAAAAGGGCGCTTAGGCGCCTTTTTTTCATATAAAAATCTATCAGCCATATTCGATCTAACGTAAATAAGTTGTTTTTAGAAAAATGAACCCACAACCCTAATTTTAAAGGGTTATATGAAAACAAAATCATTTTAAACAAGATGAATTTAATTAACATGAATAAATCATATATGACAATATGTTGACTATTCATTTTGAAATAATCTTAAAAATAACCCATCTAAATTATTAAATAACGTTAAATACAAACCTAAAATAAATAAATAATATTAATTTAAGATAACTAATCCCTGACAAACCCTTCAAAAAATAGATCAAAAAATTCATCCATTTTGAGATTTACTTATCTCAAAAAGCGAATAAACCCTAATTTTGCTACTTTTTTTGGGCAAAGAGAATTCATTCAAAAAATATCAAAAGTTAAGAAATAATAATGGCGAATAATTAAATTTACAATTATAATTATACCGATTTGATAAATATAAGTATTCAAGATGGAGAAATTTAACATATCGTTTTTAGCTCCGGCTGTTTTTCAGCAACAATGGGCAACGACTACGGTTTTAGGTTCAATTACATGGTTATGGATAAATTCAAAACATCACCAGCAACATACGATCCAAACATTTCAAAAGCATTTATTGCCAGTAATCAACTGTCAACAATTTGCTTTATTTTATTTAAACCAGCAACCAATCGCCTATATTACCTGGGCAATGTTTGATGAAGAGGCCGAACAAGCTTATATACAGGACAACCGCTCATTACTATTGCATCCGCAATACTGGAATAGCGGTAGCATAATGTGGCTAATCGATTGGTTTGCCCCATTTGGACATTCCATCTACTTAAAAAACATCATTCAAAACCAAATTTTTCCCACTTCAGTGGTGCGCTTTCTTTATCACCGTAGTGAACAGACAAAAGCAAAAATTCTGCATGCTAAGGGCGTAGCTGTTACAGCTCAAGAGTATCAGTACTGGATGCAACACAATCCATTACCGGCCCTTTAAATAACTCCACCTTTTCATTTAATTCCAATTAACTTTCCTATTTATAAATTAGATAACAGGTATAAAAATGAACAAAGCACGTTATAAAGTCATCTTTAACCGTCACCGTGGTCAAATGATGGCCGTAGCCGAAAACACCGTCAGCAATGGTAAAAGCCCAGCAGATCGGAGTGCAGGTGAGCATAGCGTGTTCAAACAATTTTTAGCTAGCATTCCCGTGCTGACTAGTGCCATCCTGCTGGGGCTGGGTATCTGCGTGGTATTAGATCAAGCCATAGCCGCTGATATTCATGTCGATCCATCCGCCCCTAAAAACCAGCGCCCCAACATCGTACAAAGCGCTAATGGTACCGTCCAGGTCAACATCCAAACCCCAAGCAAAAAAGGTGTATCTCTCAACCAGTACCGCCAGTTTGACGTTCATCAAAAAGGTGCCATCCTCAACAACAGCCGTAAAAACACCCGCACCCACTTAGGTGGATGGGTTCAGGGCAATCCATGGTTGGCTGGAGGCGAAGCCAAAATCATCGTTAACCAAATCAACAGTCGCAATCCAAGCCAACTAAATGGCTACATCGAAGTAGCCGGACGTCGTGCTGAAGTCATCATGGCTAACCCATCCGGCATCAACGTTAACGGAGGTGGCTTCATCAACGCAGCGGGTGTCACCCTGACCACCGGTCAACCCATCATCAACAACGGACAACTAAACGGCTATCAAGTACGCGAAGGCAACATCAGCATCAACGGACAAGGTCTGGATAGCAGTGGCAGCGACTATACCCGTTTGCTGAGCAAAGCCGCCCAGATCAATGCAGGCATCTGGGCAAACGACCTGAGCATCATAGCTGGCAGCAATGACCTCAGCAGCGATGGACAGATCAGCCAGATTCAGTCAGACCCAAACGGCCGTGAGCGTATAGCCATAGATACAGCCCAGTTAGGCGGGATGTATGCTGGCAAAATCAGCCTCATCAGCAGCGAAAAAGGGGTTGGTGTGAACAATGCCGGGCAGATCTTTGCCGGAGCAGGAGGGGTGGTAATCAGTGCGGATGGGAAACTGAGTAACAGTGGTAGCATCGTAGCAGCAGACCGAGCACAAAACGGAGGCGACCAAGCAGGTGCGGGCTTACAGGCGCAAAGCATCATAAACAGTGGCACCGTATCCAGTCAGGGCAAAATGCAGCTGCAAAGCGAGCAGCTAAAAAATAGTGGCTTAATCACCAGTGCAGACGAACTGAACATCCGCAACCAGCACAATCTGGACAACCAAGGCGAAATCAATGCGGGTCGACTGGATATTGACACCAATAAACTGCATAACCGCGAAGGCAAAATCATTCAAACTGGCTTACAAAGCCTAGGTATCAACACCCAGCACCTTCAAAACAGCAACAACAGCTTAATCGGCTATGCACCGAGTACAGCGACAGCCGATCAGCCAGATAGCTCATCGACCCCAACCAAACCTACCGAAACCCCTTCAACCCCACCAACTACTGCCAGCGCCGCTGGCACAACCCAGAGCGTTGCTGAAACAAATAGCTCAGTACCCCGTACCTTTACTGCCGGACAAATCACCAGCGAAAGTATTAACAATGACAATGGCCAGATCATCGCCAACGGCGGTATTGATCTCAGTTCAGAGCAGGGTTTAACCAACCAAGCTACCTTGAACCTGAACCAACTTCATGTGAGCGGAGCTGAGTTGAATAATCAGCATGGCAAACTGAGCGTAAACCAAGCTCACATCACCACCGACCGCATAGACAACCGCCAAGGTGAAATTTTCAGCAATGAACACTTTAAGTTTGCCGGACAACATTTCGACAACCGTCAAGGCAAAATACAATCAGCCAACCAACTGCAGATTCATAGTCAGGAAATAGACAACAGTGCCACGGGTGTTATCGCAGCGCAAAACCAGGCCGAACTGAACACGACTTCCCTTAATAACAACGAGGGCAGCATCGATGCAGAAAACATTAACTTAAGTGCTGAGCGCGTCAGCAACCAGCAAGGCGCCATACGCGCCAACAAACAGCTTCAAGCACAAATCAACCAAAGCCTCGACAACCAACAAGGGCAAATTAGTAGTGCCGAAGACCTACTCTTACATGACCAGCAGCAAGAAAACCTGATTATCAACAATAGCGGCAAAATTCTGGCAGGCAATGACCTGACCATCCAAAGCAAGCAACTGCACAACAGTGGAGAGATAGGTGCCAATCGCGATGCCAGCATTCAACTGCGTGATGACTTCAACATCACCGCCGACCTTAATGCGGGCGGAGCATTAAACATCAGCAGCAAAGGTGACATCAGCAACCATCAAACCCTCACCGGTGGTAAAAGCGTCAAATTGAATGGCAATAACATCATCAACCACAGCGATGGCACCATCCAAAGCAACACCCAAACCGAGCTGCAAGCCAACCACAGCATCACCAACCGTGGATTAATCAACAGCAACGGCACCACCCTGATCCAATCCGCTAGCGACATCAACAACATCGGAACTGGTCGTATCTATGGCAATCATGTCGCCATCGGTACCCAGCAATTGATTAATCGTGAAGAAACGCTCAATAATCACACTCAGGCAGCCGTGATTGCAGCCAGACAACGACTGGATATCGGCGCTAAAAACATCACCAACCAAGAACATGCCTTAATCTCTAGTGCTGGTGACATTGCTATTGGCGGCGCATTGGATCAAAAAAATCAGGCCATAGGTATGGCTGATAGATTGATTAATAGCAGCGCGCGTATCGAAGCGCAAGGTAACGGCACCATCGCTGTACAGCAGCTGCAAAATCGCAACAACCACTTTAATGTAGAAGAATACCTACACAGCGAAGAGCGCATCAAACAGTATCAACAACAAGGCAATCCAGCGATCTGGGTAGATGGCGTTGACGGCAAATTCGTAAGAGAAAGAAAAAAGCTCAAATTTATTTTCAACGATGGCAGCGAAAAAATTTGGAAAAAATGGCATTCTGAAAAACTTCACTGGTGGGATTTTAAACGCAAAACCTACAAACAAAAAGTGACCGAAACCGATCCGAGTGAAATCATTATCGGCGGCGACCTAAATATCAGCGGCAGTCACTGGTTGAACGAAAACAGCCACATCATCGTTGGTGGCATTCTAAGTGGAACAACAAACCTCAACCTCGAAAATCGCGAAACCAAAGGACAACAGCGTGTTGAAGAACAAGGCCGCCAAGGTGGCTATAAATATGACAATCCATCGCATAGAAAAGGCCGAATCAAAACCACCAATACAAAATCCTACAATCGAACCATCAGCACCAGCCATGATTTTGACAATCCTGTAAGCACTGTACAGCAGCATGCTAATACCGGTACCAACCAAGCTCAGGCCGATCAGGCAAACCTTAACAATCTGCCCGATCATCAGCTTAACCAACACAATCAGCTTATCCAGAGCCAAAATAGCAGCCTGAGCAAACTGCCTAACAGCAGCCTGTATCACATTAACCCCAACAACAATGGTTACCTGATCGAAACCGATCCGGCGTATACCAACATGCACAAATGGCTCAGTAGCGACTACATGCTCAGTGCCTTAGGTCATGATCCAAGCAAAATGCAAAAACGACTGGGAGATGGCTACTACGAACAACGCCTGATCAACGAACAGATCACCAACCTAACCGGCTACAGACGCTTAGAAAATTATCAAAACGACGAAGAGCAATACAAAGCCCTGATGAATGCGGGCGTGACCTTTGCGCAGCAATACAACATTACCCCAGGCATCGCCTTGACAGCAGAGCAGATGGCCAAACTAACCAGCGACATCATCTGGTTAGTGAGCGAAACCATCACCTTAGCTGATGGCAGCAAACAAAACGTACTCGTACCTAAAGTTTACCTGATTGCCCGCTCCGGCGACGTTAGCGCCAATGGAAGCTTGATCAGCGCGCGCAACATCAACCTGCAAAACAGCGGTGACATCAGCAATCAAGGTACCATCGCGGCGCAAAACATCGTCAACCTTGGCGCACAGAATATCGACAACAGCGGACTAATTAGCGCACAAAAAATGAGTTTGAGCGCACAACATAACATCGACTTCAATGGCGGAGCAGCCGTAGCCAAAGACCTGATGTTATTGAATGCCGACCATGTCCAGTTAAACACCACCACCGTAGACTATGGAGATCAACGCAATGGTGGTACCGTTATCGACCGTACAGCTGGACTGTACCTAACTGGTGAAAAAGACAGCGTACTGAGCATATCAGGTACCCATGGCATCAGCACCCATGGTGCAGCGATCATCAACAACGCCGAGAATGGTCTTACCCAGCTTAGCGCCAAAGAAGGCAGCGTCGAACTGAGCACCGTGACCACCAGCCAAAACATGGCGTCAGGCAGCCGCAGCGACAAAAACCACTGGATTAATCGCTATCAAAGTGAAAACGGCACCGGCATCATCGCCGCGGGCGACATCAACATTAATGCCAAAGATCAAATTAACCTTCGCCAAAGCGATATATACAGCCTCAATGGCAGCATCAACATCTATGGTGAAAACGGCGTCAACATTATCGAAGGGCGGCAGCAAACCGAACTGGATCATTCCGTTTACCGCAAAACCAAAAAAATCGCTTCCAAAAAAACCGTTCTTGATCGACATCAGGCCAACTATAACGAAGCCATAGGCAGCACCCTATCCGGTCGCCAAGTCAATATTGGTTCAGCGCAAGACATCCACATACAAGGTAGTAACATCATCTCTACCGACCAAACCATCCTCAGTGCTGGTAGAGACATCAACATCGAAGCGGCGCATAACCTCTATCAGGATCATATCTATCACGAAGAAAAAAAATCCGGCTTTAGCGCCAGCGTAACTAAAGGTGTTGCCAGCGTAGGCTACAGCAAATCCAAACTGCAACTGGATCAACAAGATCACAACAACACCCTGACCATGAGTCAGATAGCCAGCCTCAACGGCAACACCATCCTGCAGGCTGATGGAGACATCAACCTCAAAGCCTCTGCTCTGGGCGCCGGCAAAAACCTCACCTTAAATGCTCAAAACATCAACTTGATGGCTGATCATATCAGCAGCGACCACCATACTGACCTCAAAACCAAACAGAGTGGTTTCAGCATTGGCTTCACCTATTCCCCTTTAGTTGCCGCCGCCACCACCCTCAAAGACGGCATGCGCAGTGGAGATTTCAGCAACAGCATCGTTGGTCGCAGCATGCAGCTGGGCGAAGCAGCCTCCAGCGCCTATCAAGCGGCCAGCACCCCTATCGTGGTCACCCTGAGTCACCAACGTAGTCACCAGACCCGTGATGTTCACCAACGTACTGCCGTGGGCAGCGAACTAACAGCTGGCGGCAACCTTAATCTCATAGCCAAAGGCGGCGACATCACCAGCGAAGGCAGTAAACTATCTGCCGAAGGCGATGCCATCCTCTATGCCAAAGACAACATCAACCTAAGCTTTGCGCGTGATGCCCGTAGCGAAAGCGCCAGCAGCAAAACCAGCGGTTTCAACTTTGATAACCGCAACTGGAACTCATCCTTCGGCATGTACCATGACAAAAGCGCAGGTCAGGGTAAACTAGACACCATCACCGGCACCCAACTCTCCGTTGGTGGGACATCCATCATCAAAACCGATACCGGCGACATCAACATTCTTGGCAGCAGCGTTGTGGCCACCCATAACAACATCATCAATGCGGCCGGCGACATCAACATCAAATCCAGCCAAAACAGCAGCTTCCAAAGCGAAAAACACAGTAGCAAAGGTTGGGGCAGCGCCCAAATTTCCGATACCGAAAAATTTACCGGCTACATGAGCAGCAAAGACGAATATCGGGGTAACAGCGTAGAACAAATACGCAGCCAAATCGGCAGCTTAACCGGCAACGTCAACATACAAGCAGGAGGTCACTACACCCAGCAAGTAGCCGACATCATAGCTGGCAAAGACATCAACATCAGCGCCAAAGACATCAACATCCTTGACGATGCCAACTACGGTAGCAGCCATCAATCATCCAAAGACCTCAAAATAGGCAATTTCACCAAAATCAGCTCCCCACTGATCGATCTGGCTAATGCCGTCGACACCGCGTATAAAAGCAAAGCCGACGATCGTACCCGAGCCCTGCAAGGCATGGCGGCACTGGGACAAGGATACATGGTTTACAGCGCGGCACAGAACTTCCAAAATGCCCTGAACAACAACGCCGGCGTCATTGCCGCAGCCATGAAAAACGGCCAAGCGGTTGATCCAAACAAACTCCAAGACGGCACCCTACTCAAAATTGAAACTGGTATTGGTTTCAAGAGCAGCAATAGCCGGCAGGACAACAGCTACCGTGTCTCCCAGGCCAACCAACTGACTGCGGGAGGTAACATCAACCTCAACAGTCGAGAAGGCGACATCCACCTGCAAAACACCCAGCTGAGTGCCACCGACACCATCGCCTTGAACTCAGCCCGAGACATCCTGCTCGAAGCAGGTCAAAACCGCCAACAAGCCGATGGCAAAAACAGTAGTGCCGGCGTAAGCGTCGGAGTAGGAGCTTCAATCGGAGCCAAAACCGGCGTCTACATCTATGGTGATATAGGATTTAGTTCAGGCAAAAACCATCTGGATGCCCTCACTTACAATCCAACCACCCTGCAATCAGACAAACTAAAAATCAGCAGCAAAGGCAACACCACCTTAAAAGGAGCTCAGGCCACAGCCAACCGCGTTGATGCCGATGTAGGAGGCAAACTAAGCATCATCAGCCTGCAAGACAAAATAGACCAGAAAAACAGCCAAAGCGGAGCCAATATTCATGTACAGGGCGGCTTTGGCAGCGTGTGGGAAGTATCTGGTGGAGTCAACAGCAGCAAAGCATCCGGACACCTCAATGCCGTCAACCAACAATCCGGCTTATTTGCCGGAGAGGGCGGCTACCACATCAAAGCAGACAGCGTAGAATTGCAAGGGGGAGCCATAGCCTCAAGTGCTGCCAAGGAGCACAACCAGCTTATTGCCAACAGCATCAGCTTTAGTGACATCGAAAACCAATCTAGTTTCAAAGCCAATACCGCGTCCATCAACGGAGGCGTCTCCGGACTAGGCTCAAGTGAACCAGGCAAACCGCACTATACACCGAGCATACCGCAGCACCAAAGTGGCAGCGATAAAAGCACCACCCATGCCACCTTAAGCCCGGGACAGATCATCATCAATGGTAAAGAGACCAGCGTAGAAGAACTGGGTATCCACAGCGACATCAACACTGCACATAGCCAAGTAAACCAACTGCCGGATTTACAGCAAATACTCGACAAACAGCAGGCAGTAGCCGACGCCACCGCAACCATCATGCAAAGTGTGCGTACCTTCAGTAGCGACATGGCCAACAAAGCGGCCAAAGAACGCTTGGAAGCGCGAGAGCAAGCCGAACAGGAAATGTATAACAACAACCCAGAACTATGGCAAGAATATAACAAACTGACAGAATCAGAAAAACAACAAGTACTAAGAAAGACCAACAAAGAATATCAAGCAGCAGATGATCAGGCCCAATCCTGGGGCATAGGCGGCAACAAGAGCCGCGCCTTAAATGCAGTCACCACCGCCATCACCGGCATATTGGGAGGACAAACCAATATGCAAGTACTAACCAACACCTTAGCCCCATATGCTTCCGAACTAATAGGGCGGAAGTTTGGACATGGAGAAGATCAGAACAAAGCAGCTCAACTACTGGCCCATGCAATATTGGGAGCAGTTACGGCAAGCGTCAACGGAGGCAATGCAGCCGCCGGAGCAGCAGGCGCAACGGGAGCGGAACTAGCAGCAGATTACCTGATTAGTCAATTACCTAAAGACAAATATCCAGAAGCCATAAATCCATTAACAGGAGAAATCGACCCGAACAGACTGCCGGAAGAGGTGAAAAGCACCATAAGAGACCTGTCATCCGCAGTCGCCTCAGTAGCAGGGGGGATAACCGGAGGGAATATAAGCAACGCGCAGATAGCCGGAGTGGCCGGGATGAATGCGGTTGAGAATAATGAACTTGTCCAATACACTTCAGAAGCTATCTTTGAAAAAGAAGCAAAGAAATTAAAAAAGCAAGAAAAAGAGATAAAAGCAAAAGTATGTACCAAAAATATGAGCCAATCGGCCTGTAATAAAGCCTATATAGTAGAAAGAGATAGAATCAATAAAGAAAGTTATAAAACAATTGTAGGGATCGCTACAAATATACCAGTGATAGGGGTAATAGATTCAGGCAAAATATTGATCACAGGAAGTTCATTAACAGGAGAAGAAACAAATCGACTATGGGGTGTTGCAGGAATAATTTCCTTAGGCAATGGCCAGAAAGTTAAAAATGTAATAAATAAAATTGCTAAAATGAAGAGTTCAGCTAAAGCTGGAAAGGGAGCAAATAGTGCTCAAGGACTTATAGGTAAGGATTTTGAAAATTATTTGAATCGAACTTTAGGTGGTAAAGGTAGTTTTAAAAACAGCGGGCGAGAGTTTGATGGCGCTTATGGTCCAAATAATTCAATCTGGTATGAGGCTAAATCAGGACGCTATTGGCAAGACCATGCTCAGGCAGGAAATAAAGGGTTTGAGAAATTCAAATCCGATGTGGGATCTCATGCGAGTATTGCTAAGCAAAATGGTGCTTCTTTTGAAGTGCATTCAAACACGCCAATCCCTCGCCATGTTAAAAATTGGTTAACATCGAAGAAAATACCCTTTAAGGAATATTAATATGGGAATGCAAGTCAGCATAGATATAAATTTTGCACAAGAATATTCTCCAAAAGTAATACTAAATTGCCTAATGAATAATGGCTGGAATATCTATTATCAGAATATAGTTACTTACCTATCGTCAAATGATATTGATGATTACGACTGGCTGAATATTGACATGAATCTGTTCAATTTAGATAAGTTTATAAACTCTCATAATACTATGAATAAAGTCGGTATCGTGATGGTTTATAATAATGAATCAGGTGGTAATTTATTAATTTACCCTAACTATTTATCTATGTCATTGTCTATAAACCGTCAGTATTTATCAGGGGAAATTATCCCAGATTTTAATTGGTATCTTGTTAGGATGAGTGGTTTTTTAAGAAATATAAATCTATCTAGCATACAGTGTGAAACTATCTATTAATGAATAATCCCCACTTAATCCGAATAATAATCAACCCCGGTTGTGAATGAATAATGACTGGCAGACCGGAATAAAAGCCGAATTGCTTTATCCACCTTTCTTTAATGGTCAGTTGTGGTCTGGGGTTAGCTTTTGTGCCTAGTGGCACATAACTCATGGTATAAAGCCGGATAGGGGACGAGTCATACTGATAAGGTTGCACCTACAGGAACTCCGAATTTACCAGTAGCGCGTAAAGGAAAAGTGACTTACGAACCATTGGCTAAACCTGATGCTAATGAGTTAAGGGCTGGTCAGAAATTTGCTGATCAGGGATATGTTGTAACTTATAGAGCAACTGCTTCTGATAAAGGAATTTCAGGAACAAGGACATCTGATTTACATGTTAATGGGATAGGTAAAGTTGATGTTTATACATCTAAAGTTAAAGAAATTGATAAGATCTTAACCGGTATAGAAAAGAAAAATAAACAAACTACAGCAGTTCTTACTCAGATTGATTTATCAGGAAAAGATATGCAACACATAGCTAATAGAACCTGGGGTAAACCAAGTGCGAATAATATTAACACCCTGTTCTTCCAAGATTCTACAGGGCGGATTCATCGATTTGATCGACCAATTAAAGGAAAGAAATAATATGTCTAAAATATTATGCAAATGTGGTAACATGATGGCTGTCCATACAATGGAGGAAGATTTTTTATATGATCTTATTCCTCAAAAAGCATTAATGGATATAGTCGGTAAATGGAAAAATATTAGAGCGGATATATATCCAGATTCATTAACCAATTTATATAATCAATTTCGCAAAGATGTTTATATATGTCCTGTTTGTAATAGGTTATTAATTGAAAGTGATGAAGACCCAAATCTATTCGATTCTTATGTCAAAGAAGCTAAATAAACTAGAATAACAAAATCCCCATCTAACCAGCGGGGATCTTGTTTTACCATTTAGCTATGTTCCACAGTTCTGATAATCAAAATCGTCGTATGAGCAACGATAGCTTCTGGTTGCCCTGTGGTAAAACAAAAGGCTTTTAGTCATCTGCTTTTTTAGTCAGTTGTGATCTGGGTTTGGTTTATGCCCCCACCTAAGAATGTGTTTGAAGCCATAGAAATTTGCTCGTTTAAGGGTTGTGATTAGCAGATTAGTTGTCGCCTCAGTAGCAGGGGGAATAACCGGGGGGAATATAAGCAATGCGCAAATAGCCGGAGTGGCAGGGATGAATGCGGTTGAGAATAATTACCTATCAGAAGATAGGCTAATGTATTATTCCAAAAAATTAAGAAATTGTACTAACAAAAAAGAATGTGATGAAATAATTCAACAAATGAATGAAGAAGATGAGAGAAATAGAAAATTGCTGACAGATATATGTAGTAAAGATAGGTTCAGTAAAGCTTGTAGAGATCAAATAGGCAATGCCCAAAGTGGTGATGATATGGTCTATACACCGATAGATAATAACAATTTAGACGGAGTGAGGGGTAAATTTTTAGTTACTGATCTTTGTGGTATAAATCAAACTTGTATTAATACATTTTTAGAGCAAGATAGAAAAAATAAAGCAGATACAGAATTTGGAAAAGAGAAAACAATAAAACAACAAGCTTCCCAAATAAAGCAATATCCAATATATAAATATGTTGATTTTTCAGAGATGACAGATGAGGAAATATACAATTTTCATAATCAAATGTTATTGGGTATTGTGTTGTCAGGTGGAAGCAAGCTGGCAGGAAAAACATCAGGTAGGAAAAATTCACCAAATTCACAAGGAGAAAAAGGTAGTAATAAAATAAATGTTACAGAAGCACTTAAAAAAAGTTTTAGAATTTTTAATGATAATATCAGTGCCGGAAAGGGATCTAATGCTGGAAAGAGTACGGATCTAACATCAACTCAAATAAAAGATGTTAAGGCAATTAGTGCTGCAGAGGCAAATAAACCATATATTGCCTCTGGATGGAATCCACCTTATGATCCTTCAACTCAAGTCAGACAGTTTACCACTAATTCAAAGATTGAAGGTGAGTTTGTTAGAGTTTATGCTGAAGGTGTTAATAATCCACAAGGTTCTTTTTTAGTAAGAGCTAGTGAAATTAAGGGAATGACACCAGTACAAATTCAACAGCATTTAGCCTTACCTCAAGTGCCAACACATATCGTTGATGTTACAATTCCACCTGGAACTAGGATGCAAACTGGTATAGTCGCACCTCAACCTAATTTTGGTGCTTCAAATAAAGGGGGAACTCAGTATGAACTTTTGGATAGAATTCGAAGTTCAAATTTTAAAAATATGAGGCCGTTAAAATGATAAATATAAAAAATAATCTTAAGAAAAACGCTTTAAAGATCATTCAGATAGATGATGATAATTTTGTCGTATTATTAGATTTTTTTGATCCAATTTTTAAAGGAAATAAAGAATTAGCATCAAAAAATATATTTTTGTTGGATAAAAAAGAAGATACTAAATGGATAGTTCATTCGGATATCATGGTTCTTGGGGGATTTGTTGACATTTTTTTTAAAGAAAATGATTTAAATGCTATAAGTTGGAATACAGGCTTATATAAAATAGATTTAGAAACAGGATTAGCTACACCAGAAATATTGTTAAAATAGTTATCTTAACCCACAAATCCTAGTATATAAATTTGGTTTTAGTGTAGTGTAGAACTGAGTTAATTATTTATCAACTATTAGATCTACATCACAAGTTCGATAATTAACTTGCTCTGTTCAATCTTAATGATAACAGGGCAGCTTACATAAATCCGAGTTGCTCCAACCACCTGTGTTTATTGGTCAGTTGTGGTGTGAGTTGGGTTAGCCTTTAAGGTTAAACGTGTTTGAAGCCATAGAAATTTCCTCATTTGAGTGAAGTGATAAGCAGATTAGTGGTCGCCTCAGTAGCAGGGGAATAACCGGAGGGAATATAAGCAATGCGCAGATAGCCGGAGTGGCAGGGATGAATGCGGTTGAGAATAATAATATCGCTCTGCAAGTCCTTTATGAGCATGGGCAAAAATTAAGAGATACAATCTTATTATTTGATGGCGATGAAAAAAAAGCTTACGCTTATATTGATGCTAAAAATAAAGCGCAAATAGTTGGTGCAGTTGATGGTGTTGTAGGTTCAATTGAAGGGTTAGTTAGTTTAGTGACCGACATTCCTGGTAATGTGGTTGCTCTCGCTGATGCAGTTATAAATTACAAACAAACCTATGATGCTATCAAGATATCTGTTACAGAATGGACTGAACTGTATGATTATGCGTTAAAAAATAATCCTGCTTTGGCTGGTGAAATGGCAGGGTATTTAGAAGGTAAAATAGGTGGAGGAATAGTAACAGGTTTTGCTGTTAGTGGCGCAGCAGCAAAAGTTATAGTAAAAGTAGCAAGATTAAAAAAAGCATCTAAGTTGGTAAATAAAGGAACTAACCGAAGCAGAAAAAAAATAGATATCAAAAAAGAATTTGATAGAAATCATGGAAAAAGTTTTGAAACTTTGAAGGAGGAATTTAATACTGGAAAGGGATCTAATGTAGGAAAGGGAACTGAAGAAATAATTAGTAAAATTAAACCTAAAACCTTAAGCGAATTAAATGCAGATCTTACTTCTAAGGGGTTTCGGTTAAAAGGTACTAGTGCGGGTGGATATACAACTTATATACATCCTGATGGGCGTATTGTTACAATTAAACCTACTGGTGAGGTTATTCCAACAAAACCCAAAATTGCAAAAAATGGTAAAAAATATAATGAAAGAACTGACTATGAATTCAATAGATTAGAAGATCAAAGTCATTCAACTAACCATTTTATTAATAGGGATAAATGATCTATGAAAAATCGTTATTTAAAACTAGTGGATGTAAATCTATCTTTATTTTATATTGATTTAGAAAAAAATAAGGTTTTTATCGAAATTTTAAATATGGATAATGGCAGTGAGGTTTGTACTATCAATGCTAATAACATCAAGGAATTACAATATAAAAATAATATCGATGAGAAGGATATTTTACCCGCATTTATAGGTGAACTTGAAATATCCCAAAACCTCGATAATGAGATTTATTATTTGAAAATGCAAGGATGGGTAGATGTGTTTTTAGTTTGTGCGAATTGTACTATAAATTATCCTCATACAATTCAGTAGATTCAGTAAAAGAAGATATAATCTAAACTGAGAATGGTACCAAAGTTAGATTGGATATGATTGGTAAAAATAAAAATGGTAATATTACATCTATATAATGTAAAAGCTCTGATAAACTGCCATTAACACCTAATCAAAAGTTGGTTTCCCTAATTTAGAAAAAAAGGGGGTACAATTATTGGTAATTAAAAGCTAGGATTTGAAGTGGGGATCAAAATATCTCCCCCAAAAGTATAAGTAGTTAGGCCTGATAACTAAAAGGTAATTAATAGTATGTGTATTGAAGAAATAAATAAATTAGATATGATTGGAATTCCTTAAAATAATAAAAATTAGTTGAATTAGGATTAACTGATCATTTAACGAGGGATCTCCCTTACGAATCTCATTTATTTAAATTACAACATAAAAATAAATGTTTATACCAATGTTATTGAAAGTAAAAAATATATTTCCCTGATGCTAAAGGAATAGATAATTTTTTAATAAAATATATTTTAAGTATCATATCCCTTAAGAATGTATATGTTTTGAAAAAAGTTAACGAATTTATAAAAGCAATTAATACATCATTAGAGTATGAAATAGATTGATTTTTAAGGTTGCCCAGAAATTAAGTTGTTTATTTGTTAAAAAAATGACAAATTAATTTGCCATCAATTTATTTTTTAAATCAAGCTATTTTTTTGTTGTTCTAGGCTACAAAACAAGTTCTACTATCAACTTGCTCTGTTCAATCTTAATTATAACTGAGCAGCCGACATAAAAAGCCTATCTGCTCCAGCCACCTGCCCTTAATTGCTAGTTGTGGTCTGGGATTCGGTTTTGTGCCTTGTGGCATGTAACCCACGGTATAAAATCCCTCGGTGGGTTGTGGTGCCGGTGCTTTGTCTGTGGTTGATTAAGCTTAAAATATGTTTTAATTCATAGAAAATTTCCTCGTTTAAGGTTTGTGATTAGCAGATTAAAGGTCGCATTAGTAGCTTGGGGGAATAACCGGGGGAATATAAGCAATGCGCAGATAGCCGGAGTGGCAGGGATGAATGCGGTTGAGAATAATGCCCTTATCAATATTAAAGGAGAAAGTAAACTAAATCCTGAAGAGAGAAAAATAAATGACAAGCTTAAAAAGGCAGGCGTACAAATTGCAGATGATTATCAGAAAAGATATGACGCTTGTGTAACAGATCAATGTAGACAACAAGTAGAAAAAGATTATAGAAAAGCCTCAGAAGAGGCAAACAAAATCATATTGAATTTGTATATGACGGGACAGCTAACAGAAGAAGAATCCAAAATATTATTGACAAGCTATGCTACAAAAATGATGCAAGGAGCGGGCGAAAGCCAAAGAGCAAGAGGATCACGCATCATAAATATAAACGCAAATGAATGGATACCAGCGACAAGAATGTCGAATGAGTATTTTAATCAAATAATCATGACCAACCTGGTAAAACAAATGAAACGGTCTGGGAAGTCAGATGAACAAATAGCGACAAGAGTATTTCAATATGGTCTAGTGGCAAATTACCTAGGTTCATATAGTGTAATGCAACAGCAAGTAGATGCATTAATGAATAGGGGAGTGGGTATTGATGCTGTGATACAAGCAGCAGCATTAAGAGCGGGAAGAAAATTAACAAATCAAGAGATAAGATTAATAAGAGAAAGGTATAATGCCAAATGGAATGCTGGTAAGAATACACCAATAAAAATGCTGCAAAGGCCCATCAAGGGACTAAAAAATGAATCGAATGCTGGAAAGTGAACTAAGGGGCAGGTAACTCCGGATTTACCTAAAACAAGAAAGGAGTTCTATGAAGATCTAAGATCTAAAGGATTTATTAGTAATGGACAATCACAGGGAGGCTACGAAACATGGAAAGGTCCAGATGGTGTCACTGTAACCATCACGCCAACAGGTGAAGTTATTAGAACGCAGAAAGAATGGAAATCAGATAGATCAGGTAAATACTCGGAACGACAAGATTATTTTGGTAATAGGATACCAGATCAATCACATTCAACTGGACATTTTGTGGAGTAAATTATGAAATTTGAAGATGTATGTCTTGGAACTATAAATTTTAATAATTTTGGGCGTGATCTTATTTTTGATATATGGAGTACTTATAATGGGCATTCTTTGGGAAAAATTCATTGTAAAAATGTGAAGGAATTTGAATGCAGAAATATGCTGGATGGCGAAGAGTTATTTGGTTCTTATATTGCACTTGTGAAAATAGAATCAGAAACTTTATTAATGGAGTCTGGAGAAGTTTGGATTAAAGTAATTAGCAATGAAATCATTTCCACTTTGTAAATTAACATTTTCCAAGTGGATAAGAATGGTAATACTATTAAAACCAAGGATGGATATGAAGTTTTGGA
>CALYOS010000014.1 GCA_945267035.1 uncultured Neisseriaceae bacterium
TGAAATCATGCAAGTATTAATGTAAATGCGTGGCAAGATTGCTGTTGAATCACTGCTATATCAAAGATTAAAAAAGAATGTCGATAGATTTCTGATATTGAATATTTCTGAAGTATGAATTAATAATGAAATCAATCCACGGGATAAATTACGGTTGAATGATTTAAAACCCAGGTTGCTGCACTGTATTAAGGTATCCATCATCTTTCTTAATGAAGGTTAATCGAAGTGCAGCATCTGGTTTTTTGCCTAAGCTTACTGATTTTTTAGTCGTTGAGCGGCATCCAGCGCATAGTAGGTCAGTATGCCGTCGGCTCCTGCACGCTTGAAGGCCAGCAAGCTTTCCAGAATGACCAGATTAGGATCAAGCCAGCCATTTTGGATGGCTGCCTGTAACATGGCGTATTCTCCTGAAACCTGATAAGCATAGGTTGGGACAGCGAACTCATCTTTAACGCGACGGATAATATCCAGATAAGGTAAGCCTGGCTTAATCATCACCATATCTGCACCTTCGGCTATATCCATAGCAACTTCGTGCAATGCCTCGTTGCTGTTGGCCGGATCCATTTGGTAGGTATATTTGTTGCCTTTACCCAGATTGGCGGCACTACCTACAGCCTGACGAAATGGTCCATAAAAAGCGGAGGCATATTTGGCTGAATAAGACATAATGCGGGTATGAATGAAGCCGTTTTCTTCTAATGCTTCCCTGATCGCACTTATACGACCATCCATCATATCGCTGGGCGAAACGATATCAACGCCTGCTTCAGCATGAGAAAGGGTTTGTTTGATGATGGCTTCGATGGTTTCGTCGTTAAGAATATAGCCATGTTCATCGATTACGCCATCCTGACCATGGGTAGTGTAGGGATCGAGTGCCTGATCGGCCATGACACCCAATTCGGGGAAACGGGATTTGAGGGCGCGGATGGCACGTTGAATGATCCCGTTTTCATCCCATGCAACCCGTCCATCACTTGTTTTGAGTGATGAGTCAGGGACGCCAAACAGATCAATAACCGGAATGCCCAATTCTAAAGCCTGTTCAGCTACTTTTAACAATTCATCGATTGATAAACGTTCTACTCCTGGCATGGATGGCACCGGAATTCGCCCTTTTTCTTCATGGACAAATACCGGCAAAATAAAATCGCTTGCAGTTAATGTGTGTTCGCGCATCATGCGTCGAGAAAACTCATCATGTCGCATACGGCGCATGCGCGTATTGGGCATGGTTCGTGGTGGGAAATTCAATTTATTCATCCTTTACGAGGCGTGAAAGTGTCTTTGAGAAAAGTTAATACCTAGGGTATTAGAATAATCTATGATTTGGGGATTATTTTAATCGTTTTTGCTGTGTGTTTCTAAGGCTATTTCTTAAACAATAAGTAATGTTGCTTAAATGAATATTGTATTTGGTTGGCTATATTGCTTCATCACTGGCCTCAACAGAGCTGTAATATAGTTTGCGGCAAGCGATTATTAATTCACAGAGTGAAGTTGGTCAAAATCACGGCATCTCAAGGGCAGAGCATGATCGAATGTGGTGTAGCAATAGTTCAGTTATCTTGAAGTATTTAGTTTTTTAACGGCTGGTAATATACTCAGTTTGATTATTTTTTGGTGATGCAGCTTGCAAGAATTCGATGCATTTTTTTTTATTAATTTTGACACCTTTGTATGTAAAAATAGTCATGAAGGTGTTTAAATTACTTAATATGGGTAGGTGAGCAGTGGGTGAAGTGGTTAAGCGCTTGGGGTATTTGATACTGGGTTGGCTTTCAGTGGGCGTTGTATATTATGGAAGTGTGTATTTGCAACAGGATCCTATTTTGCTGGGATACAGTCTTGTAGATAAGTCGATACCATTTACAGAACATGCAGTGTGGCCTTATCTGTCGTTTTTTCTAATTATTCCATATTGTTTTTTATCTGCTCCATATGCCAATATTCGCTGGATGAGTTTTAGCTTCATTGGTTGTGGGCTGATAGCAGGCATTTGTTTTGTTACTTATCCAACCATGGTAGATTTTGCGGCTACCCCTCCTATTTCTGTCAGTTCGTTTCTATACCATAAAGTTTTAATCTCAGATGTGAATGTTAACTGTTTACCATCTCTACATGTAGCCTTAACGGTTGTTGCCATTTGGGGAGCGGTTAATTTTAGCCATAAGTTGCGCTCGCTAGGGTTAGTGTTATGGGGAATATTGATTTGTTTGTCCATTATTCAATTGCGTCGACATGTTTTTATCGATTTAGTTGCCGGTCTGATGCTGGCATGGGTAGTCGGTTACGGAATGCGTATGTGGTTAAACTATGTTAATCAAAGCTGAGGCCGATATTTTTGCACGCTATCAATCCCCATTTTATCTAGATACACTGGTTAGCAATGAGTCACAATGCCATATGCAAATATTAAATCCTTAATGAGGTACTCTAAATGCCAATCCATTTCAGCTCATTCTAATTGGTTTTTACCGCCACACCGCCTTGGTCCATCATCTGCGGAATGTTGTTGAGTCATTACTGAGTCAAGGTAAGTCTGACGATGCATGGCTTTAACTGTTTCTTCAACACCTTCCTAAGCACTTTAAACAGAGTAAACCAGCACATGCACGCAGCAGCTCGGAAAGCATTGGCTAAAAGAGGTAGATTTCTGATTAGGTTATTTGGTCCACAGCCCTCAGTCTCCTAAGCTTTTTTAAATCTTGAAGCAAAATTTTGCCTGCTGCTGGTGTTGCTCTTTAGTGGATGATTTTCGATACGCTTTTAAAAGTAATTTTCAATCTTATACAACAAGAGAAATCTGATTATTTAAATGTCATTTTTATGCATGATGAATCTTGGTTTTGAAGCATTTTAATGATAATCGATTAAATCGGGTCGTATGATTTTAATCTATTTAGGGCGGTCAGCTTTGGGGGTGGCATACCAATATCCCAGTCCCATCAGCATAACGCCAGAAACAATATTACCCACAGTAACCCAAAGGAGGTTGTGAGCAATACCTGATAAGGTCAATGCTGCGCTGTGATGACCAAACCAAGACAAGGCAAATAAAGTCATATTGGCTACTGAATGCTCATAGCCACAGGCGATGAAGGCAAAAAGACACCACCAGATGACGATGAGTTTTGCCGCACCTTCTACTCTGTTTGCCATCCAAATGGCCAGGCAAACTAACCAGTTACATAATATTCCCCGAAAGAAAAGGGTGATGGCAGGAGCGGAAGTTTTTGCCAAGGCGACACTGTGTACCAGACTGGTTTCAGAGGATAATAATGGCGTCGCGGCGTAATAATACAATGCGGCGACAAAAATAGAGCCAAGTAAATTAGCTAGCCAGGTTTGAGGTAAGACAGCACACATCTGCACAGGGGTGATGTTTCTACATTTAACGCCAAAGGTTAGAAACATGGTATGTCCGGTAAATAGTTCTGAGCCGGCGATCACAACTAAAGTTAAAGCTATCCCAAATGTTGCCCCCATGACTAAGGGGCGTAAAGACGGTTCGATCAGGTTACCTAAGGTGAAAATTAAGATGATGCCCAGACCAATATAAGCGCCAGCCATAGCAGAACTAAGCCAAAAACTGACCGGGTTGGCTTGAGCTAAACGAACAATCCGTGCGGCATTGGCTGCACATTTATTAATGGTATCGGTGTACATAT
This sequence comes from uncultured Neisseriaceae bacterium, assembly GCA_945267035.1. Classification (GTDB taxonomy): domain Bacteria; phylum Pseudomonadota; class Gammaproteobacteria; order Burkholderiales; family Neisseriaceae; genus Snodgrassella. The sequence goes on from CALYOS010000014.1 coordinate 3,678, forward strand.
TGATCAATAACCTTAAAAATGGCTGTGATGTGATTAGGTTTTAAAAGGGGTGTATTTTACTTTAATTTGGCTGGCTAAGTTTGAGCAGCTGAGTCAAGTTTTTTGTACTTTTTTTAAGTTGCAATTGGGCTCAATTTAATAAAGCAATTTATTCAGGTTCTACTATGGCATATAAAGGCAGATGATCAGAAAGTTTTTGCCACGGCAAGCCTTTCAATGGTTTTGCCTGCAATATCTTCAAATGACGAGTGAAAATCCGGTCTAAACTTAATAAAGGTAATCTGGCAGGAAAGGTTTTGGGGGCTTTGCGATAGTGATAAAAAGCATCGGTCATATCCAGTTTTAAGCCCAGATTATCATGTGAGCGTTTACGCCAGTCGTTAAAATCTCCGGCTAAGATGAGCGGACTTTCGGGATTAATCTCTGTTTCAATGTATGTCAGAATGGTTTGGTACTGTTTTTTTCGGTCTGGCTCGAGTAAATTCAGATGGGCGCATAGACAAACTAAGGGTTCAGACCAATGGGGAAGCTGGATCTCACAATGCAACATGCCCCGTTGTTCTCGGCTATTAACGCTAATATCCAGATTATGCACAGTGGTGATGGGAAATTTGCTTAATATAGCATTGCCATGATCACGATATTTGTACTGCGCATTGCGACCGTAGCTAATATGGTAAGCCATATGTTCACTTAATTCCTGATAATGAGGTCGCTGCGGGAAATCTGGAATGGATTCTGCCCGTTTGCTATTTTTACCTTGAACTTCCTGCAAAAACAGTATATCCGGTGACAATTGTTGTAAGGCAGTGGCCATTTGGGTAAGTTGCACTTTGAGATTGAGTGCAGACATGCCTTTATGGATATTATAAGTGGCAATGGTAATGGTGTTCATAGGTTTATAAAATAGAGCTTACCAGTGTTGTGGAAGCTGGACTAAAGCTTCACGATTGGAGGGCGAAAAAACCATGTCGATGGCTTGCTGGATGGAGAACCAGCCATATTGCAGATGTTCATGTGGTGACAATCTGATGGGTGTGGTTGAGCTGACACCAAGAGAGAACACATGTTCGGTGTTGTGTGTTACCTCTGGAGCATAGCGATGACGCCAATGGGGATAAATTTCATATTGATTAATTTGATGCCAATCATCAATGGCAGATGTGGTGGCCAAAATCCCAGTTTCCTCAGCCACTTCACGAATGGCGGTTTGCTGTATGGTTTCCCCAACTTCCAGACTACCGGTTACTGATTGCCAGAAACCGGGTTTGTCTGCACGTTCCAGTAATAAAATCTGCTGCTGGTCGTTGTAAATAACCACCAAAACAGAGATGGGTTGTTTATAAGGTTTATTATTGATCATGGGTTGAGGTCTGTGTTGTGCTTATGGAGTGATTGTTGGGGTCATTGGCCAGATTATTCAGGTTTTGTTCCGCAGTAGCGCCAGTTAATGCTTGGTTGTGTAACGCAATTGGATCAGCCTCGTCATTCAGAATGCGTACTTCTTGTTGAGGAAATGGAAACTCAATGCCTTCCTCTTTAAAACGGTTCCAAATCTCCAATAATATGGCTGAATTAATACTCATAAAGCCATTTTCAGGGTCTCTGATCCAATAATTAACGTATAAATTAATGCCCGAATCGGCAAAACCGGTTACATAACTATTTGGTCTTGGCTCTTCGCAGGTTCTTGGCTGTTTAATCGCCGCTTGTTTGATGATTTCCAACGCTTTGGGCAGATCAGTATTGTATGCAACCTGTACGGTGAGGTTATTAGACATAATTCTGCTAGAGTAAGAATCATTGATCACGGTATTGGAAACAAATGTATCGTTGGGGATCAGAGCTTCCGAGCCGTCACTACTGCGTAAAACGACAAACCGTGCGGTGATTTTAGTAACATAACCAGTAAAATTATTGATATTGAGACGATCGCCAGGGCGCACAGAGTGGTCGGCAAGAATAATGAATCCGGAAACATAATTGCTGGCAATCTTCTGTAAGCCTAGTCCTAGCCCGACACCTAAGGCTCCGCCAAATACCGACAGCATGGTTAAATTAATCCCAACCATCGGTAGCGCAATCAATACAGCAATGACGACAAACAGTGATTTAATTAATTTAGCCAAGACATATCGTAGATTCACATCTAACCTGTTGGCCTGCAAAATGTGCTGTTCGGTCATACGTGAAAGCCACAAGGCAATGATGATGGCTATGCCAACGGTGATCGAGGCGGTAATGACGGTAAACAGGCTAAGATTGGTGGAGCCAATGGGTAAAGACAAAGATTTTAATAATCGGATAATAAAGGTATCCAGATTGGTTAGCCATAAAATGAAACAAACCCATAATATTTTTGATAGGTTGCGTTCATAATGATCATTAAAATAATTATTTGGAATGGCATTGTGTAATACAGACAATATAATCCGTATGGCTATCATCCAACGAGCAGTAAAAGCAACCAGTTGCAGCCATAAGACGGATTCAACCATCGTTACTCGCCAGATAAATATGGCAAAAATGGTACAAACTAGTAATAAAACTGGCCAAACAAGGCGTAAAATTAAATGGCGGAGAAAAGGAAATTTGACCAGACGTTCGTTAAAACGAAATTTAACGATGATTTTTTTGCTAATCCAGTAAGTAAAAAGCATTAGCAATATGGAAATAGCGAGTTCCAGCCAGCCCTTAGGAGAATTAAAACTGTGCGCCAACAGGCGCGCCAGAAATTCTTTACGGGCAAACATGGCATCAAAATAGTGATTCATAACACAACATATTTAATAAAAAATTAGGGTTTATGTTAGGCATTTATGCAGTATCTGTAAACTGTTAATAGCGTTAATAACTTGATGCCTAAGCCACTTTGATTTTTAGGGGTTAATTTAGCTTAATCTAAGTAATCATTGTGTTATTAAGAAAAGAATTTGAAGTTCTGCTGCCACAAGCTTGCACCAGAGCCTAAGATTGATGGTTGCATATCAGCATTGTATTTGATTCAGATAATAAAAGCGTATATAATCTTCGTTTTTCAACCTTGCCCTTTGCACTTCGCATGGCAGAGGGATTGATTAGCCACAAGGAGTACACATGCGTCATTATGAAATCGTGTTCATTGTCCATCCGGATCAAAGCGAACAAGTCGGTGCGATGGTTGAACGCTACAAAGCCATGATCACCGAAGCTAATGGTACTATTCACCGTCTGGAAGACTGGGGTCGTCGTCAACTGGCTTACCCAATCAACAAAATTCACAAAGCACATTATGTTTTGATGAATGTTGAAACCACTCCAGAAGTAATCAATGAAATTGAAACTGCTTTCCGTTTTAATGATGCAGTGTTGCGTCATTTAACTGTAAAAATGGATGCAGCTGTGACTGAAGCTTCTCCAATGATGAAAGACGAAAAGTCTAAAAATCTGCTTACAGGTAACAGTGCAGAAGCGGCTGCTGAAACCGCAGAAGCTTAATTGATAAAAATGAGTATGAATTGCTAAATCAGCTAAGCCTATGTGCACAGATTAAAAGTTTAGATGATCTGCGCTATACCCCTGCTGGGTTGCCGGTTTTAACCATGTGGCTTTTACATGAGTCATGGCAAATTGAACTGGAGCAACGTTATCTGGCAAAAGTAGAGATTCAGGCCAAAGCATTAGGCGATTTAGCAAAAAACTGGATGTATCAACCCGGCGCTATGGTTGAAATCAAAGGATTTCTGGCACAAAAGGGTGTCTACCATTCCCGCCCGATACTACATATCCAACAAATTCGTGAATATAAAGGTTAAACGACATGGCTCGTCAATCATTCAAACGTAGAAAATTTTGCCGCTTCACTGCGGAAGGTATCAAACAAGTTGATTATAAAGCAGTAGATTTATTGAAAGATTTTATTACTGAAAATGGTAAAATCATTCCTGCACGTATTACTGGTACTAAAGCGCATTACCAACGTCAGCTGTCAACTGCTGTAAAACGTGCACGTTTTCTGGCTTTGCTGCCATACACCGATCAACATAAATAATAAGGAAGATTTATTATGCAGATTATTTTGTTAGAAAAAGTCGGTGGCCTGGGTAATCTGGGTGATCTGGTTAATGTTAAAAATGGCTATGCTCGTAATTACTTGATTCCTCAAGGTAAAGCTCAGCGTGCTAATGCTGCTAATTTGGCTGCCTTCGAAGAGAAACGTGCTGAATATGAAGCTCAACAAGCCGCAGTTTTAGCTGATGCCGAAGCGCGTAAAGTAAAAATTGATGGTCAGAGTATCAATGTTGCTCAAAAAGCAGGTGTGGATGGTCGTCTGTTTGGTTCTGTAACCACGCACGATATCGCTGAAGCGATTAAAGCTGCATTGAATGTTGAAGTTACTAAAGCAAATATCCGTTTGCCAAATGGTCCTTTGAAAGCAATTGGCGAATACGAAATCGAAGTTGCTTTACACAGTGATGTTGTTGCTGCTGTGACTGTGACTGTTGTCGCTGCTGCTGAATAAGATTTATCCAACAGAAATCGACCAAAAAAGCTGTCTAGAAAATTCTAGACAGCTTTTTTTTACCAACTAGGAAAAAATAGATTAGACTACTATCCTGCTTTAATAAGGAACCATAACAATGAGACTTGCTTGGATATTAGGTTTCGCCATATTGCTTGCCGGGTGCGAAAGAGTAAAACAACCAGCAGAAAAGCCTTTAAAGCCCCTAACTTCGGCATCGGCAACTGCAGTAGAAAATGATAAATTTGGCATAACAGATAGTGGTCTGGATTTGGTACGTCGGAGTGATGTCCAATCATTTATGGCCAATGAATTACAAAAAGGGCATTATTCGCAGCAGCAACTTAATGAATTTTTCCAAAATGTGCAGTTTAAACCAAGTATTATAAAGGGGATGGACAGACCAGGAACTTCTTTGCCTTGGTATACCTTTGCGCAAAATAATGCCAATAATTTGCGCATAAATAATGGTAAAGTGTTTTGGAAAAATCATGCCGATACACTCAAATCTGTCTCTAAACGCTACGGAGTGGCTCCTGAATTATTAGTGGCAATCATAGGGATTGAAACCAATTATGGCACCACCATGGGGTCTTATCGTGTTGCCGATGCCTTGACGACGCTGGGGTATCATTATCCTCGGCGTGCGGCATATTTTCAGCGAGAATTGGTTGAATTTTTGCAACTAGCATATGAGGAAAAGCGTAATCCCCTCAGTTTCAAGGGCAGTTTTGCAGGCGCTATGGGGATGCCGCAATTTATGCCATCTAGTTACCGACAATATGCGGTTGATTGGGATGGTGATGGTCAGCGAGATATTTGGGGTAATACTGGCGATACACTGGCGTCGGTAGCCAATTATATGAAACAGCACGGATGGAAGACCGGTCAGCCGATTGCCGTACCCGTTAATTTACAGATAACACCGCAAATACAAGCGATTATAGATCAACCAACAGAATTAAAATATACCGCCGGTCAGCTACGTCAGTTGGGTGTGGTTATTCCTTCAAACATTCAAGATCAGGAAAAGGGTATTCTATATCAGTTGGAACGGATGCCTGGACAGTATGAATATTGGTTTGGTTTGAATAATTTTTATACGATTTGGCAATATAACCATAGTCGGCATTATGTGGCCGCAGTCAGGAAGATTGCAAATAATGTGAGCTATTCGTCTGCCAAACTTTAATTTATACCTGAAAGCACATACAGCCATTTATGCCTATAGATGGCTGTTTGCTTATAAGCAATCAAAGTTTACAACCTGAAAAGGGCTGATCTTTCTCGTAACCCCAAATAGATAGATGCTACGCCGGCAAGTAATTCAAAATGATTTACATAACCACCTTGTCTGTATTTGGCGTAGGAAGAATTTAAAATAAGATAGAAGATTATTGTTTGCAGCTAGTCAATACGATAATTTTATTGGTAATCACTATGGGACTGCTACGCGGATAAAACTGAGTTCTGTTTGAATCTAAAGCTTGAATTTCACCGCTTAGACCTTATTAAATATGGGTACTAGTGATTAAACCAGTTACACAATGGTAGATAGTCTTCGTTTTACTTTTACTTTGTTGTCTGGTTTTTAGTTACAATAGGGTGGTTTGTGATCTTCTGCTGATGAAGTATCCATTTTTTGAATTGATTTTGCTGCACTGCAGCTGCGGATGGCTATGACTTATCAAGTATTGGCGCGTAAATGGCGACCGAAAAAATTTGCCGACTTAGTCGGTCAGGAACATGTGGTCAAGGCATTGGTCAATGCTCTGGATAAGGGAAGATTGCATCATGCTTATTTATTAACCGGAACGCGTGGAGTGGGCAAGACCACCATTGCGCGAATACTGGCTAAAAGTCTAAATTGTCCCCATTCTGAACATGGCGAACCATGTAATCAATGTAATTCTTGTCAGCAGATCGATGCCGGACGCTTTGTTGATGTGTTGGAAATCGATGCCGCTTCTAATACCGGTATAGACAACATACGAGAGGTGTTAGAAAACGCGCAATATGCTCCCACTATGGGCAGTTATAAGGTCTATATCATAGACGAGGTACATATGCTGTCCAAGAGTGCTTTCAATGCTATGTTGAAAACACTTGAAGAACCACCAGAACATGTTAAATTCATTCTGGCAACAACCGATCCCCAAAAAGTACCGGTAACAGTTTTAAGCCGATGTCTGCAATTTGTCTTGCGTAATTTAAATAGTACTCAAGTATATGATTATTTGGTCTACGTACTTCAGCAAGAACAAATCACCTATGAAGATACTGCTTTGCATTTGCTTGGACGAGCTGCTGCCGGTTCGATGCGCGATGCACTCAGTTTGCTTGATCAGGCGATCGCGATTGGGTCTGGGCAGGTAACCGAAGCCGACGTGCGTAATATGATTGGCGCGGTAGATAAAAGTTATTTGTATGGGCTGCTAGAAGCGTTGGCGAATCGAGACGGACAAGCTTTATTGTCTAAGGCTGCAGACATGACGAATCATGCCATTGGTTTTGATGGTGCGCTGACCGAATTAGCTTTACTGCTGCAACAATTAAGCTTGATGCAAACAGTTCCAACGGCCATTCAGGCTGATGATCCTGAATATTCTACGTTATCTCGCTTGGCCAGTTTATTCTCACCAGAGCAAATCCAGCTTTACTATCAATGTGCCTTGCGCGGTAAGGCTGACTTGCCTTTGGCTCCAGATGAACATGCCGGATTTATCATGACTTTGCTGCGCATGCTTGCCTTTACGCCGCTCGCTGCTTTATCTGAACAGCGATTGCACGGGCAAATAGCCGGTAGTGGATTAAAAAATGCGACCGCTAATGAAACTGTGCCGCAAAGCGCGAATACTGGAGAGGTCAGCGCATTACCACCTGAAGAAGCTAGACAAGCTGAATCTCAGTCATCAACTTCAGATTTGGCAAAACCTTCTCCTGCCAATGCGGATGCTGGTCAGCAAAAAGGAGCTGAATCTACTGGGCTCGATACCTCAGTAGACCAGACGCCTGCTGCAGATTTAGCGACGATCACTGCGGATGCGACCGCAACAATACCAGTTGCACCACCAGATGATTTCATGGCCGAAGAGTCTATCATCTCCTCAGAGATTGTAGATATAACGCAAAGTGTGCCGACTAATGATTTGCCTACGGCCAAAAGTGAGGCAGATGATGCCACTGCGGTTGAGCCAAGCCACGAGTCATCTGCGACATCGCAAGCTGCATCTAGTACGTTGGCAGAAAAACTACCAGAATTAACTGCTGAGAATTGGCCCAAAATTTTATCGCTATTGGCACATAAACTGGGTGCAGTGCAGCTCTTCAGTCAACATTCAGCAGTGGCTGACTATAATGAGCAAAATGGTGAATTGACTATTGCATTAGCTCAGGAGGGGGAGCCTACTGCCAATAGAGAATTGTTGACACGTTTGGCTGATAGTTTATCGGTGGCTTATGGCAAACCGATTCATATCACAACTTGTGCCTGGACAAACCAATCAACTTTAGAAACGCCAATTATGCGACAACAACGCTTAAAAGAACAGGCGCAGCAACAGGCACAAGCCAGCCTTGAAGCGGAGCCATTTGTACAAGATCTGATAAAAACGTTTGATGCCAATTGGGTAACCGAAAGTTTGCAACTACGCGATTGAGTATTGATCAAGAATTTTGCCCTTTAAATTTAAGATATAAGGAAGTTAATATGTTTGGAAAAGCAGGTTTAGGCGGTTTAATGAAGCAAGCTCAGCAAATGCAAGAGCGTATGAAAAAAGCGCAGGCAGAGCTTGCGAATGTTGAAGTAGAGGGTGAGTCTGGTGCTGGTATGGTTAAGGTGACCATGAACTGTCATTATGGTGTCAAACGTATTCATATTGATGATAGTTTATTGGCTGATGCTGCCGAAGATAAAGAAATGTTGGAAGATTTGATTGCTGCTGCGGTGAATGATGCAGTGCGTAAAGCAGAAGCGACTTCATCAGAACGTATGGGACAATTTACCCAAGGGATGAATTTACCAGCTGGCATGGGTGATTTTTTTAAATAATCTATTTAGGGAGAAAACGCTCGGTTGAGTTTTTTCTCCCAAATGATCAAGCTTTATTTTTGTCTGTTCTCACTTTTTCGTCTTTCATCTGACGGTCAATACTTGCTGCTAAGTGTCTTTGTGTTAAAACCATTTCTTTAGCGATGAGTAAGAGATTGTTGATCACTGATGTGTAGGTGATTTAATCTATTATTTTGTTCACTACGAAATTTTTTGATGAGTACACTATGAGTACTAAATCTACAGATGCGCTAAGCCGTCTAACTAATGCTTTAAAAGTCTTGCCTAATGTTGGGCCGAAAACAGCGCAAAGAATGGCTTATGAATTATTACAACATAAACGTGCAGGTGCAGAAGAGTTAGTGGCAGCTATTCAAGCCGCTTTATTGCAAGTGCATCATTGCCGTTTGTGTAACACTTTTTGTGAAGGTGATTTATGTGACATTTGTGCAGATCATGAGCGCAATCCTAAACGGTTGATGATTGTACAAATGCCGGTTGATGTGGCCAGTATGGAAGCGGCAAATTGTCATGATGGCTTATATTTTGTGTTGATGGGGCAGGTTAATCCAGCGCAAGGTGCGGATTTGCAAGCCATTGCTTTAGAGAAACTGATCTCTCGATTGCAGCAATATGAGATTGAAGAAGTGATCATTGCGACCAATTTTACCGCTGAAGGTGATGCGACTGCCTATATTCTGTCGCAACTTCTACAAAATTTTCCGGCTAAAGTGACCAGATTGGCGCGCGGTATGCCGTTAGGTGGTGAATTAGAATATGTAGATGCAGGAACGTTGGCACAGGCGGTTTATGAACGCCGTAATATCAAATAATTCGCCCTTTTTAGGAGTTGATTGATTGTGTCGCTATGGATTTAATGCATGCATTATCAATTAGATGATGATCAAGCTTAATCTGCATCTTAGCCCACAGATTTTATTTTAATGGTCTCATTTTAGAATTTGTCTAACACGGCACAATGGCTATTCAGGCAGTTGTATTGCGGCAAACCGTTATTAATCCATTCACTTTCGTTTTATAAGTGTTTTTTTTTACGCAAAAATCAATTGTATATTGGCGTTTGAAGTATGGCATTTTCAAAACATTGATAGGATCAAAAAGGCCACCGAAATAAAGCCCCATGCCTGATCCTGATCAATTTTCATTGTTCAAATATCATCTTAATCTAGATTTATACTTGCTTTGGTTTGCATCTTTATTTCCACGTTGACCGCATGGATACAAGGTGGAAATAGGCGAAAAATGTTTATAAACAAAGCAACCTTAGGTTCTTCACTTATCTATACACCATATTCATCTTATTGATCGGCAATCAATTGATCGCTTTTCTTTATATCGAATATGGATTCTCTATTTTCGGCTTAATGCTGCTGTTAACGATGTCCTTTTAGGAATGTTAGCCTTGCTTCACGTTGTCGCTAAGAAAGAGCTGGTAAGCATCATTATCGGTTTGATCATAATAGTGATAACCAACATTATTTAAAAAAGCGGTAAATTTACTGGAATCGGCAGGGGGAATATCAAGTCCAACCAGCACGCGACCAAAATCGGCACCGTGATTGCGATAATGAAATAAGGTGATATTCCAATCTGATTGCATGTGGTTTAGAAAACGTGCCAATGCGCCTGGCCGTTCTGGAAATTCGAAGCTGATCAATCTTTCATTGGCAACTTTGTTGGTGCGCCCACCAACCATATAGCGGATATGCAGTTTAGCCATTTCGTTGTGGGTTAGATCTAAAGTAGGCAGACCATGAGCGTTTAAATCAGCTGCAATTTGCGCCAGATCGGCGGCATTATTGCTTTGTATGCCGACAAATATATGCGCTTTTTGGCTATCTCCGTAGCGATAATTGAATTCGGTAATGCTACGGTTGCCGATTAAATCGATAAATTGTCTAAAACTTCCTGGCTCTTCCGGAATGGTGACGGCAAAAATACCTTCATGACTTTCGCTCAGTTCACACCGTTCGGAAACATGGCGTAACTGATGGAAATTCATATTGGCACCGCTGGCAATGGCTATTAGGTTTTGCTGCTGACATTGTTCTTTGGCAATATACGCTTTTAAACCTGCTAAAGCGAGAGCGCCAGATGTTTCAGTAATACTGCGTGTATCATCAAAAATATCTTTGACAGCGGAGCAGACAGCATCTGTATCAACAGTAATAATATCGTCTAATAAATCCCGGCAAATCGCAAATGTCTCTTTACCAACGAGTTTAACTGCAGTGCCATCTGCAAATAGTCCAACTTCTTTAAGTTCAATTCGTTTACCTGCGGCGATGGATTGTTTCATACCACACGCATCATCTGTTTCTACACCAATTACTTTGATTTCAGGGCGCACATTTTTGATATAAGCGGCAATACCTGCAGCCATACCACCACCTCCGATGGCAACGAATATGGCATCAATTGGCTGATGACGTTGCCGCAATATTTCCATGGCGATGGTTCCTTGACCTGCAATAACATCGGGGTCGTCAAAAGGTGGAATATAGGTGAGTCCACTTTCAGCCACTAATTTCATGGCGTGGTCATAAGCGTCATTATACGATTCTCCGGCTAAGACAACTTTACCACCACGTTTTTTGACTGCATCGATTTTGATTTGTGGGGTGGTTTTGGGCATAACAATGGTGGCGGCACAGCCAAGTTTCTGTGCTGACATAGCAACACCTTGGGCATGGTTACCGGCAGAGGCGGTGATGACGCCTTTTTGTAAGATGGCTTGGTCTAATTTAGCCATTTTGTTATAAGCGCCGCGAATTTTGAAGGAAAATACCGGCTGTAAATCTTCTCGTTTAATCCAGATATGGTTTTGCAGCCGATCAGACAGGTTTGCGGCGTAATTCAGTGGTGTTTCGATGGCAACATCGTACACAGCGGCATTGAGTATTCGGGTCAGATAGTCTGAGTAGGCATTCATATTCATTTTGAGGAAAGTAGGTGGGTATAATGTATCGAGCATCTTAAAATGGACAATCCGTATCGTTGCAGGACACGGTAAGACACAGTTTGTTAACAGGACTGATAAAATGTTCATTTTTTTATATTAAGGTTAATTTTATCAGTATCTGTTAAATATCTCTATGCTTTGGCTGCATAATTCGTCATTAAGATACTTTAAAGTTTCAAACAATTGTAGAAGCCAATTAATGATACTTGTTTTCTGCTGTATGCAATCTTTGCTAGAAAATGTCAAAACTACAGCATGATTGAATTGCAAGGATTGGTGAGCATTTTTATAAGAGGATTTTAGGCTGAAGTGATGTCAATTAATGGTAGCACCAGAGATTCAGTTTAAGCTTAAGAATTTTGTCGTATTTGATTGTTATTGTTACTTATATGCAATTTAAAATATGCTGAATGCGCAGTGGTTTGTGCTTAAAATGTTGAGTTTTAAGTGAGCTAAGGCTAATACTCGCTGATCAAAATGGGGCGATGAAGAGCAATGCTTGATCAAAGCTAAATTGATTGGTATTGCCAGTTTAAGATTATTTTGAGCATGGTCTTCTCAAGGGTGTTGCAGCGTATCAGATCTTTACTTTATTACTTGTAAAGTGAGTTGTGATATAAATTTGGTGGGGTAATAACATTAGAAGCAACCAAGCTGATTTTTTTGATGATGTTGGTTTCTTTTTAATTGCACAGCCAAAAATTGCGTTCTTTTTATCATGATAGAAGATGAATTACGTCTCATTATCAGCATTGCAGGTTTTCGCCCTTTAGGGCGGATTTATTCAGTGATGCTGATTGGCTATGTTATTCTGCTTGGTTTACTTTGCGTTTAAATAATAGACTAAATAAGTCGTTTTTGCACTAGAATACCTGTTAAACCATTGTTCAGCTTGGTGATTGTGGTAAATTAATTGTTCTTGGATCAAGAGTTGGTCAATGTGTTGAAGTTTAGAATGTAGATGTGAATGCTATTCATTGCAGATGATCTGTTTCATTGAGTTAATAAGTCATTTATAGTTGCAGCTTGCTGACTTGGGCGGTCATTGATGCAGTAGATCAAATCTGCTTTTGAAGCAGCCTTCTGAATGACATTGAACCAAATTTTTAAGTCAGATTTTTTTCAGGACAATCTCGATTCTGAGCTATTTCAGATGAATGAATATAGGATATATGAAAAGTTTATGTAATTGCTTATGTGCGCTCATGCTGCTGGTATCGGTACAGTACACGATGGCTGAGCCGCCACCTGTTATCAATGCAGCTGCCTATGTTGTGGCTGATCAGCAAAGTGAAACGATACTGGCTGGACAAGATGTTGATGCGCGGATTGAACCTGCGGCTCTGACTAAACTCATGACCACTTATCTGGTCTTTCAAGCATTGCAAGATGGAAAACTTCAAGCAGATGCCATGTTGACATTACCAACCAGTGGTTGGCAAACGGATGGTAGTCGTCTATTTATGCAGCCTGATGTACCGATGAAAGCGGAAGATGTGATTCAGGGTATGCTGGCCATTTCAGCCAATGATGCCGCTATCACGCTAGCTACCGCCATCAGTGGGAGTGAGAAAGCTTTTGTACGACAAATGAATGAGCAGGCTGAAAGGCTCGGACTGAAAAACACGCATTTTATCAATTGTACGGGATTAGCTGCTGAAGGTCAGTATAGTAGTGTGGGGGATCTGATGCAGATAGCACAATTGTTGCAACGGGATTTTCCGCAATATCAAAGTTGGTTTGCCAGAAAATCTTTTGTCAATAATGGCATGACGCAGTTAAACCGAAATTTGTTGTTATTCCGGGATGACCAAGTGGATGGTATGGCGGTCGGTTACACCATTGATGGTGGATACAATTTGGCTGTCAGCACTAAGCGTAATGGCAGAAGTATCATAGCCATTTTAGTTGGAGCGGACAGCAATGAAGCTCGAGCAGCTGAAGGAAGTAAGTTATTAAGTTGGGCGCTAACTTCTTCTAATGTAGCTAAACTTTACGATGCGAACCATAAAATAACTGAGTTAAGTGTGTATAAGGGAAGTAGTACGAGTGTTCCAATAGGTTTTAATCATGCTGCTTATGTGACTTTGCCCGCAGAGGGTGAAAAAAGTTTGAAATCGGTGCTGGAGACGGTACAACCGGTCGTTGCGCCGATTCGTAAAGGGCAGACTTTGGGTAGGTTGAAGCTTTTGAATGATAAAAATCAAGTGGTGGCAGAGAAAAATGTGGTGGCGCTTGAAGATGTCCAAGAAGCGCGCGGTTTGAATAATTGGTTTAGTCGCTTTGGTTTGTGGCTGAGGAGCATTTTTAGCTAAAGAGGAAATGAAAATCAGTAATGAGTCTGATTCGAATCTAATCATAAAATAAACCCATCATCAGATGGGTTTATTGCTGGTGCTATTTTATTCGTAGGGGTGTTGCAGCAGTATGGTTTCTTCTCGGTCTGGACCGGTAGAAATCATGGCAATTGGCGCACCACATAATTCTTCAATTCTTTTAAGATAGGCTTTGGCATTAGCTGGCAAAGCATCATAGGTTTTGACGCCAAAGGTGCTTTCTTGCCAGCCAGGCATGGTCTCGTAAATGGGGGTGCAGGCGGCAACTGCATCTGCGCCACAAGGCAGTATGTCTATTTTATCACCATTGTAATCATACCCGATGCAGATATTGATGCTGTCCATACCATCCATGACATCAAGTTTGGTTACGCATAAGCCAGTGATGCCATTTACTTGGATTGAGCGCTTCATCAATGCGGCATCAAACCAACCACAACGACGCGGGCGACCGGTGACTGCGCCAAATTCGTTGCCGCGTTTGGCTAGACCTTCACCAATACTGTCAAATAGTTCGGTTGGAAATGGACCAGAACCAACCCGAGTGGTATAGGCTTTGACGATTCCTAATACGTAATCCAGTTTGGTTGGTCCTACGCCAGATCCTACGGCTGCGGCACCAGCGACACAATTGGAGGAGGTAACGTATGGATAGGTGCCGTAGTCAATATCTAAGAAGGTGCCTTGTGCGCCTTCAAAAAGTATTGATTCACCTTGATCATTCAGGGTGTTTAATTCACGCGAAACGTCTCCAACCATGGGTCGAATCTTTTCTGCTAGTGCTAAAGTTTGCTGATAAATAGCCATGGCATCCAAAGGCGGCTGACCATACAACCCAGTTAGTTGGCAATTGTAGATAGCGACGACTTCTTCAATTTTCTGTTGTAGTTTTTCCGGATGAAATAAATCGATCACGCGGACAGCACGGCGGGCAATTTTATCTTCATATGCTGGTCCGATACCCCGACCGGTAGTACCAATTTTTTTATCGCCTTTGGCACTTTCTCGGGCATGATCCAGCGCAATATGATAAGGCAGAATCAACGGGCAAGTGGGGGCAATGGTCAGTTGTTTGGTGACATCAATGCCGGCAGCTTGAAGTTCAGCCATTTCACTTAATAAGGCTTCTGGTGAAACGACAACGCCTGAACCAATAAAACAGCGTTTTCCTGCGTGCAATATGCCACTAGGTATTAACCGTAGCACGGTTTTTTTACCATTAACCACCAAGGTGTGACCAGCGTTGTGTCCTCCTTGATATCGAACAACACCTCCGGCGCGTTCGGTTAACCAGTCTACAATTTTACCTTTGCCTTCATCACCCCACTGGGTACCGACAACGACGACGTTTTTTGCCATATATTTTTACCTGCTCATGCTAATTGATAAGTAGTTACGATAAAGGGATAACCTGCCATTGCTGATTTTGCCACACTAGCTGACGGTCGCATCCCTGTATATCTTTGCTTTGCGGTGTGTAATCGATGATGACACATTCACCGGCTAAGCGGAGTTGATCTATTTGTTGTTTTGCTGCTGCCACATCTTTGTAGTTAACTTTAATACCCTGCGGTTTTTGTTCGGCAGGAAGATTTTTGATTAAGTTGCGTAAATCAAAGCTGAAACCTGAAGCTGGACGACTGCGACCGAAATATTGACCTAAGCCATCATAGCGTCCACCGCGTGCCAATGCATCTGGCCATTCATTGCTGTAAACCGCAAATAGTAAGCCGGTATGATAGGTATCTACTCGCAGATCACTCAAATCAATAAAGATCTGATGCTCATTAAAGGTGTCGCAAATCTGTTGCAATTGTTGTAATGCTGTTTGAATGGCTGGCAATTTAGGTAGCTGCTGCAATGCTTGCTGTAGCACTGATGTGTTCCCATATAATGTGGGTAGGGTAATAAAAGCATTGCTCCACTCAGGTTCGATTTGCCATTGTTGTAGGTGTTGTTCGATAGCTTCACGGTCTTTATTCTGCATCAATTGTAATAAGCTGGCGGCTTGTTCACTGCTGAGCTGAGCTGCCGAAGCTAATGCGTTGAATATGCCGAGATGTCCGAGGGATAGGGTGGGCATGCTGATGTTAAATTTATTCAGGCTTTTTAACATTAAATCGATCAGTTCGATATCAGCCTCTATGCCACTAAACCCATAGAGTTCAGCGCCGATCTGCAATGGTTCGCGCGTGGTCAGAAAACCATCTGGACGGGCATGTAAAACTGAACCAGCATAGCACAGGCGATTAATGCCGCTATTGGCCGATAATAAATGTGCATCTATTCTGGCCACTTGGGGAGTAATGTCGGCGCGAATCCCTAACTGTCGTCCACTGAGCTGATCGACAATACGGATGGTTTTTAAGGACAATCCCTCATCGATGCGGGTAAGTAGGGAGGTACTGTATTCGAGTAAAGGAGGGTTAACAAGTTCATAGCCATGAACACGAAACAAAGCCAACAACTGCTCTCTGGCACTTTCAATTTGGCGTGCTGTAGAGGGCAGGATGTCGGCGATATTTTCGGGCAGTTGCCAAAACTGCATGGTTATTCCTCACAAACAGGAGACACACTGACGTAGAGTCAGTGTGTAGTCATTGAAAATGGGGGTATTGTTCAGTTTGTTTTTTCAAGCAAACTTTATCACAAATTAACGTTTATAGACCAGCGACATGCTGATTTATTTTACCATTTAACCCAGCCAGTTAACCAAGTCAGGATGATGATGCCACCGAAGATAATTCGATACCAGGCAAAGGGAATATAATTTTTATGGGAAACGAAGCGCAGTAGGGCTTTGACGGCAATCAGTGCTGAAATGAATGCAGCGATAAAACCAACAGCAATCAGCAGTAAATCATCACGGGTGAATTCGTGAATATGTTTGAGCATATCATAGCCAGTAGCAGCAATCATGACGGGCACAGCCAAAAAGAATGAGAATTCTGTTGCTGTTTTACGCTCTATTCCCCACAACATGCCGCCCATGATGGTACTGCCAGAACGAGAAGTACCCGGAATTAAGGCCAGAATCTGTGCCAAGCCAACCACTAAGGCATCTATAGGACGCATTTGTTCAACGGTTTTGATTTTGGGTTCGAGACGACTTTGCCGTCTTTCGATCCATAAAATCAAAAAACCACCAATAATCAGGGCGGTGGCTACGCTAATGGGATTAAACAGGTAATGTTTGATCTGGTTGCTAAAGATTAAACCCACTACGGCGGCAGGAATGAATGCTATGGCCAGATTAAGTACGAAACGATTGGTGGCCGGTTCTTTACCGATATGGGTGATGATGTGCGCAAAGCGATGTTTGTATTCAAAAATAATGGCTAAAATGGCACCTAGCTGGATGGTAATGTCAAATACTTCACCCGTGGATTCGAAGTTGAGTAAGTTGCCAGCAACAATTAAGTGTCCGGTACTAGAAACGGGGAGAAACTCAGTTAATCCTTCAACAATACCCAGTATCAGAGCTTTGATAAATAATATAATTTCCATGTTAACTACTATATTTTGTGCAATATTTGCAACAATTTAGGTGTTCATAAAACTCGTGTGCTCATTAGCGCACACGAGTATACGCGTGATTATTTTACATTATTGCCGGTGTTGACTTTTCCGGCAATGGATGCGCCGAGACTTTTTGGTAGTTTACGCATGTTCTCTAGTTGGCTGCTATTTTCATTGCGCACTTTTTCAATCAGTTCACGTGTTGTTTTCATTCCTTCCTCAAATCCTTTGTCAAATTTAACTTTATATTTGCCGCCTACAATGACAATTGGCGTTTGAGTGATATTGTATTGACGTGATAATTGATCCATTTTGTTGGTTTCTGCGCTATTTTCAAGGCTGTTATAGGCTTTGAGTAGTTTTGCGCCGTCAAATGCTGTTTGCTGACTAGCCCATTGATTGAAAACTTTGGGATTCCACAGTTCGATCTTTTTTTCAAATAGGGCATCAAATATAACTGGATCTGCACTTTGTTTTAGTCCACTGCTGTTAACAGCTGCGGCTATTCGTGCCAGGTTTAAGTAGACGTTTTCATCCCACACCACATGAACCGGACGCAGGTAGGTATCCGAGGCAAAAGATTTCATTTCTTTGAGGATATGTGGTTCAAGGTGATAACAGTGAATACAGTTGTAGGCGAAAAATTCCAGCACTTCAATTTTGTTTTTATGCAGTTGAGGAATGGGTTTTTCTACCAGGGTGTAGTCTTCATTGAGTACGGCTGCCTGAACTGGGCTACTCATCAAAATCATGCTGCTGGCCATGATGGCAAAGAATTTTTTGAGCATTTTATAATCCTATTAGAAAGTTATTGGTGGTTTAGGGGGCACTTTTAGTGAGACTGTCAAAATTATTCTGTTTTAAAGTTTCTTGGATACGGATGGCGTCATTTTGGTTCATGCTGTTGGTGACGACGCGGTATCGGGTCGTTCCATTGATGTTAACGCTGCTGATATTGCTGTCGATGCCAAGCATGACTAGTTTAGCACGTTGTGTATCCGCTTCTGGAAGATTATTAAAAGATCCGATTTGTAAATAAACTCTATTTTTCTTCGTCTTTGGTTTGTTAACCAGATTTTGAGCTTTCTCTATGCTACCACTTTCCAGGATTTGAGCAGGTGTGACAGGAACTTTAGGCGGTTCAGGAGGGTTAACTGGGTTGGGTTTGGGTGTAATGTTTGGCGTATTTTGGGTGTTATTGTCTTGCTGAACAACGACAACATCTGAAGCCGCTGGCTGTGAAGCAGCTTGATCGGGGGCACTGGCTGGCTGTCTGGGTGGAATGACCGGAGAGGGCAGTTCAGGCATAGATGAGGTGGCAGGGGTTAATATTTCTGGAGCAGATGGCTGATTACGGTTAACGGTCGGATTTTTAAAATCTGATTTGCTGTTGTTTAGAAAATATAAGATACCCGCGATGATGAGGGTGGCAATCAGTAAACCGACAATAAAACTGGTGAGACCTTGGCCGGATTGACGGGTTTTAGCATTTGTGTGCATGGTAAAGCCTTTTAATAAGCACTATTATGGCAAAAAAGAACGCAGAAAATTTGGGCACAATTAATGATTCTGAGCGCTCAGGGCGGATATTATAAAGCACGGCGGAAATTTATGGCATGTAATATGTGGTTGGTTTCCACTTCGCTTGCTCCGGCTAGATCTGCTATGGTACGACCAATACATAACAGCCGATGAAAGCTGCGTGCTGATAAGGAGAGTTTTTCCATGGTGGCGGCAAGGGTTTCTTTAGCCCCTGTGGTAATGCGTGCCAATTGATCCAATTCACGATTACTGAGTTGCGCGTTAATTTTGTTTTGTCGCTGATATTGTCGCTGACGCGCTGCTTCAACGCGTTGCCGAATAACGGCACTGGATTCTCCAGTGGGTTGCTCTAATAAATCGGTTGTTGGCAGGCTGGGAACTTCTATCGTCAGGTCGATGCGATCAAGTAATGGACCGGAAATTTTATTGCGGTAGCGAGCAATGGCTTCAGCTGTGCAGCGACAAGCTTTTTTAGGATGACCAAGGTAACCACATGGACAAGGATTCATGGCGGCTATTAACTGGAATTGGGCTGGATAGGTTGCCTGACGGGCAGCACGGGAAATATGTATTTCTCCACTTTCCAGTGGTTCACGCATCACTTCCAATACCTTCCGATCAAATTCGGGCAATTCATCTAAAAAAAGGATGCCATGATGGGCTAAAGAAATTTCACCAGGTTTAGGATCTGAACCGCCTCCGACCAAGGCTACAGCAGAGGTGCTATGATGAGGAGATCGAAAAGGACGAATGTGCTGATATTTTTGTTGCTCATGCGGTAAGATTGATTGTAGTGACCATACGCTAATCAGTTCCTGATTAGTCAATGGTGGCAAAATTCCAGGCAAGCGTTGTGCTAGCATGGATTTGCCTGTGCCAGGAGGACCAGACATCAATAAGCTGTGACCACCAGCGGCAGCAATTTCCAAAGCCAGCTTGGCTGTTTGCTGACCGCGTACATCTGCCATATCTGGATAATCTGGGATATGGGAGGCTGATGTGGAAGGTTGGTGCTGCACCGCTGTCATCGGTTGGATCTGGTTAAGATGCGCCACCACTTCAGTTAATGTTTGGGCACCGTACACGCAGGTTTCGGGTAATAGAGAAGTTTGCTGGGCGTTAGCGCAAGGCAGGATAAAAGCGCGTTGCTGTTGTTGCGCGGCATGCGCCATGGCAATCGCTCCTCTAATCGGCCGAATTTGTCCTGATAATCCGAGCTCTCCGGCAAATTCATACAGGTGTAGATTTTTCGGATCGATCTGACCGGAGGCAGCCAATATGCCAATTGCAATGGGCAAATCAAAGCGACCAGATTCTTTGGGTAAATCGGCAGGAGCGAGATTTACGGTGATTTTTTTGGCAGGGAAATCGTAGCCTGATTGGGTGATGGCTGCACGTACCCGATCGCGGCTTTCTTTTACTTCGGTATCGGGTAATCCAACGATGTTGAATGATGGTAGGCCGTTGGCCAGATAGGCTTCAACTTCTACCAATGGCGCGTCCATGCCGGCTAAGGCACGACTATATACAACGGCCCATGTCATGCATTGGTCCTTTTAAAGAGCAGGCTGGTTTTGATCGGTATCAGCCGATTCTGAAGTATGATCTTTGATTTGAGCTGGTTGCTCAGATAGTTTTCCGGCCAAAGCAGTAACTTGCGCTTCCAATTCAGCCAGTTTTTCTCTGGTTTTTAATAATACTTGCTGCTGGATCTCAAATTCTTCTCGGGTAACCAAATTCAGACGACTAAGGGTACTGGTTAGAATGGCTTTGATATTCTGCTCCACATCTTTAATGGGGCTATTGGCGATGGTATCGCTGATTTTGCTGCTGATATCATCAAAAAGTTTTTTATTCAGCATGATTTGAATCCTTGAGGAAATGAATAACTCTTGGCTGCATTGTACGAAGGAAGTTATTGTTGATGCAATGTTTCTATGCTAATTAATGTGCCAATGGGTTATGTTATCAGTATATGCAGCTCAAGAAAAATAATGATGAGATTATACCATGTGTATATATGGCGAAACTTGATATACCTAAAGCTGTCTAATCGTTATACGGTAATATGCACTTTGGTATATGTTGTGGAAAATATTCAGCTGGTGAGAAGCTGGAATGAATGCGTGTAGAGATGATATACGGTAAGGTTTGGCTACTTATACAACTATCATTTTCAATAGTAATAAAACCAATGACTTGTGGCTATTGCTGAGATATCGGTTTGTTAAAGCTTGTTGATGCTCATCTGCTGAATTTATTCAATTTCTCCATTAAGTCTTTTTGTCCGTTTTAAATTGGCTGTGGGCAGAAAGGTCGTCGTTTTCTGCCCCATCCAAACCTAGATTAATGATTAGCTGAAGTGCAAAGCCGCTTTTTTGAAAAAGGTTTTATGTTGGATTAATCATGCCATGCACGCCTAGGCTCATCCAGTTGATGTTATCTGTATAGTTTTCTGTATATAAAACCAGTATGGGTAGCTGAATATCGTTGTGTTGTAATAAATGCAGTAATTGTTGTTGGTCTTGCTGGTTGTACAATGGCCATATCACACCGGCGGTAGCTTGTGCTTGTTTCCATTCATCTTGATTGTGACAAACTGTCCAGAGATGATCCAGGGGATGTTGTTGGCTAATGGTTGCAAGCTGACCAACCTCTGCATACACCAAGGTATTTTCAGCGAGGTGATGCTGATATGGCTGCATCAGGGGTGATTGATGGTTGATATCGACTCTAAATCCCGCTGAAAGATGGCCAATTAGGCGGGTGGGAATGGCTAAAGCGGCCAAAATGGGGGCGTTGGCCGGAAGCATTGGCGCTACCGTTTGTTCATGCGGTAGTTGCCAATGCCAGCTTTGATTTTCCAGAGCAGTCAGTTGACCGCGCCACTGATTGGCGGCAATACGAAAGAAATGTAGATGAACATTGGCATGTTCATAATGATGAATTCTGGTTAGCCAAGGGCTGGCAGCAATGACTTGGATACCAAGTTCCTCATTAAACTCTCGTTGTAATGCAGCCAAACGGGTTTCTCCAGCTTCAACTTTTCCACCAGCAAATTCCCAATAGCCTGCATATGGTTTGCCGGGTGGTCTTGAGCTCAATAAAAAGGCTCCGGCTGCATTATAGAGGACGCCAGCTACAACTTCGACAAGATTGGATGGGTTCATTTGGCATACTCGGCAACAACAAAAGCGATGATATGGTTGTCTTCATCGCTCAGGCTCAAATGAATGGAGCCGATGTTTTTTTCTTCTATCCATTGAGCTAATGGTTTTTCTAGAATAAATTCCGGTCGACCTAATGCGTTATGCCCAATGCCAATATGGCGTAATGTCACTGGACTGCGTAGACCGGTATGCACTGCTTTGGCGAAGGCTTCTTTGGCGGCGAAGCGTTTTGCCAGAAAGGTGACTGGATTGGTTGCTGACGGCCATTCCAATGCTTCAACACGTGATAATATTTTTTTAGCTACAGCATTGCCGCCGTAGGATTTGCACATTTTGGCGATACGGTCAATTCTTACTAAATCTGTACCGATACCGTATATCATTTTATCCCCTTGTCAATAAATTAATAAGGAATACTGCGGGCGCGGAAAATGGCCTCTTTCATTTGGCGTATTGCTGCGGGTAAACCCATAAAAATGGATTGAGCAATTAAGGAATGGCCGATATTAAGTTCTTGTATTGACAGTATTCTGGCAATGGATGCTACATTGTGAATATTAAGTCCATGTCCGGCGTTGACCACCAGCCCCAGTTCGCTGGCTTGTAATGCAGCTTCTTCGAGGCGCATAAGCTGATGATGGCGTTGTGATTGATCCACTGCATCTGCATAAGCACCGGTATGTAGTTCGATGACGGGTGCACCCACATCTCGGCTGGCTTGAACTTGCGCCGCATCTGCATCGATAAATAGTGAAACGCGGATGCCGGCAGCGGTCAATATTTGGGTGAATTCAGCTATTTTATGTTGTTGGGACAATACGTCTAGTCCGCCTTCTGTGGTGATTTCTTGCCTTTTTTCTGGAACAATGCAAACATCAGCGGGCTGTACTTGGAGGGCGTTTTCCAGCATTTCTTCGGTTAACGCCATTTCCAGATTAAGTCTGGTGCTGATAGCATTTTTTACCGCGAAAACATCAGCATCTTTGATGTGGCGACGGTCTTCACGCAAATGCATGGTGATGAGGTCAGCACCATGAGTTTCAGCCAAAAGAGCTGCTTCGAGCGGACTGGGATAAATGCTACCACGTGCATTGCGCACGGTTGCAACATGATCGATGTTCACACCGAGTAACATGGATTTTACCTTCATCAATAAGTGAGTTTATTAAGATATCGTGCCTAACGATGGCTGTAAAGCTAATTGGATTAATCTAACTGAGTATCGAATAAATCTCGGGCAAAAATATCTGGGTGATTTTCAGGTGCATCCACTCTAAGATGACAGACGATGTTCAAATCAGTTTGCGGGACACAACAGCATGGTAAGATTTCATCTTTACCAACATAAGCCAGTGGTGGTTCTGGATAGCTTACTTGTCCAGAAATGAGTTTCAGGCGGCAGGAACCACAATAACCACTGCGACATTGATATTCTACGTCATGACCGGTACGCTCTAAACCCTCTAACAGGGTTTCATCCGGTTGCAAGGCGAAGGTTTTGTCACAAGTGGTTATCAGCATGGTTTGGAGGCACAGGTCTGCTGAGCATGACCCAGCAGATTATCAATGGTCAATAATTTACAGTTCAAAATCGCTCAAATCATCTTCACTGAGCTCAGCATCTATCTGACCAACCAGATAGGAGCTGACTTCCACTTCTTGGGGGGCCACTTGAACGTTGTCAGAAGACAACCAAGCATTAATCCACGGAATAGGATTTTGTTTGGCGTGTTCAAAAGCCACTGGCAAACCGACAGCTTGCATACGTAGATTGGTGATGTATTCGATGTATTGACCAAGTATATCTTTGTTCAGACCAATCATGGATCCGTCTTTAAACAAATATTCTGCCCACTCTTTTTCCTGAATGGCAGCACGACGAAAAATTTGGAAACATTCTTCTTCGGTTTCAGCAGCAATTTGCACCATTTCTGGATCATCGGCACCATTGCGCATGAGGTTGAGCATTTGCTGGGTGCCTGTCAGGTGCAAGGCTTCATCACGAGCAATCAGTTTGATGATTTTGGCATTACCTTCCATTAATTCGCGTTCGGCAAAGGCAAAAGAACATGCAAAGGAAACGTAAAAGCGTATGGCTTCAAGTACGTTAACGCACATCAGGCACAGATACAGTTTTTTCTTTAAGGTATGTAAGTCAACATCAATGGTTTTACCATCGATTTGGTGTTGACCGACTCCCAGTAGGTTGTAATATTGGGTATATTCGATTAAATCGTCATAATAACAGGCGATTTCTTCTGCTCTGGCTATGATGTGGGCATTCTGCACGATGTCATCAAACACGATGCTGGGATCATTAACGATATTGCGAATGATATGCGTGTAGCTGCGTGAATGAATGGTTTCAGAAAATGACCAGGTTTCAATCCAGGTTTCCAGTTCGGGAATGGAAACCAATGGCAGCATGGCAACATTAGGACTACGCCCCTGAATGGAATCAAGTAGGGTTTGATATTTCAGGTTGCTGATGAAAATATGTTTTTCATGCTCTGGCAGATTGGCGTAGTCAATACGGTCGCGCGACAAATCTACTTCTTCTGGTCGCCAGAAAAAAGATAATTGTTTTTCAATCAATTTTTCAAAAATATCGAATTTTTGCTGATCGTAACGTGCCACGTTAACCGGTTGGCCGAAGAACATGGGTTCTTTGAGCGGATCATTGGGTTTTTGACAGAATGTGCTGTAATTCATGGTCAGATGTTCACACGCCATAATATTTCTCTTTTCTTTAATTGCGTTAAATCAGAAGATGAGCGCAATGTGAGTGTAAGTTAGATTTTGCAAGCGCCACCGGCACAGCCATCATCTTGAATATTGGTTTGCATATCATCGGCTCCGTCACGAGTATTTTGGTAATACAAGGTTTTCAAACCGTATTTATATGCAGTCAATAAGTCTTTAATCAGTTGTTTCATGGGGACTTTTTGTCCTTCGAAACGCTGTGGGTCATAATTGGTATTAGCCGATATGGATTGGTCGATGAATTTCTGCATAATACCAACCAGATGCAGGTAGCCTTCGTTGCCAGGCATATCCCACAATAATTCATACTGGTGCTGCAAGCGCTCAAATTCGGGAACAACTTGTTTTAAGATTCCATCTTTAGATGCTTTGATCGAAACCAGACCACGTGGTGGTTCGATACCATTGGTGGCATTAGCAATTTGACTGGAAGTTTCTGAAGGCATCAAAGCTGTAAGGGTGGAATTGCGTAGACCATGTTTGACGATGTCTGCGCGCAAGCTTTCCCAATCTAAGTGTAATGGTTCTTGACAGATTTTATCCAAATCTTTTTTATAAGTATCAATTGGTAACAGACCCTGTGCATAGGTAGTGTCGCTGAATTTCGGACATGCACCCAGTTCCTGAGCCAATTTTACTGAAGCTTTAAGTACATAGTATTGAATGGCTTCAAAGGTTCGATGGGTTAGCGCAATCGCCGATCCGTCACTATATTTAACCTTGTTTTTGGCCAGATAATAGGCATAATTAATGACACCAATACCTAAGGTTCGTCTGTTCATGGTGGCTTCTTCGGCCGCTTTAATCGGATAATTTTGATAATCCAACAAAGCATCTAAGGCACGAGTAGCCAGTTCAGCCAGTTCTTCCAGTTCATCCAAATGGTTAATGGCACCAAGATTAAATGCCGACAAGGTGCATAAGGCGATTTCACCATTAGGATCATTGATGTCATTTAATGGTTTGGTCGGTAACGCGATTTCCAAACAGAGGTTGGATTGACGAACTGGAGCCAATTGCGGATTAAATGGACTATGGGTATTGCAATGATCCACATTTTGAATATAGATGCGGCCGGTGCTGGCGCGCTCTTGCATCAATAAAGAGAATAAATCTACTGCCGGAATGCTGCGTTTAGTGATGGTGTCGTCGCGTTCATACATTTCGTATAAACGTTCAAATTCATCTTGGTCAGTAAAAAATGCATCGTATAAACCCGGAACATCTGACGGAGAGAACAGGGTAATATCGCTGTTTTTGATTAAACGGGTATAGAGTAAACGGTTGATCTGTACGCCGTAATCCAGATGACGGACTCGGTTTTCTTCTACGCCCCGATTGTTTCTTAAAACCAGCAAGCTTTCTACTTCTAAATGCCACAAAGGATAGAATAAGGTAGCTGCGCCACCACGCACTCCGCCTTGTGAGCAAGATTTAACAGCTGCCTGAAACATTTTATAGAAGGGAATACAGCCAGTATGTTGGGCTTCTCCACCACGAATTTCGCTACCTAAAGCGCGAATACGTCCAGCATTGATGCCAATACCGGCACGCTGCGATACGTATTTTACGATGGCACTGGTGGTGGCATTGATGCTGTCCAAGCTGTCATCACATTCTATGAGAACGCAGGAAGAAAACTGACGGGTTGGTGTGCGTACACCGGCCATAATAGGAGTAGGCAAGGAAATTTTAAATGTACTGATGGCATGGTAAAATTTCTTTACATAATCCAGTCGCTTATCTTGTGGATAGCGGGCAAACAGACACATGGCCACCAGCATATAGAGAAATTGCGGACTTTCATAGATTTGCTTGGTGACGCGATTTTGTACCAGATATTTGCCATCTAGTTGTTTTACTGCTGCATAAGAAAAAGTCATGTCACGATTGTGATCAATGCTGGCATTGAGTTCATCAAATTCCGCACGACTATAGTCTTGCAAAATATGCGCATCATATTTGCCTTCATTGGTCAGTTTGCACACGTGATCATACAGGTGTGGTGGTTCAAACTGACCAAAAGCGATTTTACGCAGATGAAAGATAGCCAAACGGGCAGCCAAATATTGATAATCTGGTGATTCAACCGAGATCAAATCTGCCGCAGCCTTAATGATGGTTTCATGAATGTCATCGGTGCGAATGCCGTTATAAAACTGGATGTGTGAACGCATTTCAACCAGTGAAACTGACACGTTATCCAGACCTTCCGCAGCCCAGGTAACGACTTTATGAATTTTATCCAGATTGATGTCTTCCAAACTGCCGTCGCGTTTGGTTACTTTTAGATTGGCTACAGCATTCATTCGTGAATCTTTCTTGCAGAAGTAAAGCAGAAAAAAAATGGTGACAACACAAAATATAGTGGTCACTTGTTATTTGGAACACAATATACTGGTTTTTTAATTAAAAAAAAAGACTTGTCAAAATTAGCCAAATTCGCTACTTATCATGCAATCTGTAAAAAAAAGTTATGATGACTATGATTAATAACCGTTTTTGATAATTCAAGTTGGAAAATTTTGATAGTGTAAATTTTTTATCCTGCATTCGTTTTGAGTTGAATTTGCAGCTAAGGCGATCTCTATCTATATATAGTTTCAGCAAAAAAATAAATCTGCCTTAATTTTAAGCAGATTTAGTTTTGTCTTAAATTTATCCTGTTCTTACACAGATTATATTTTAGTGTTGTATAAGCGTCTCATCTAAGGTTAAATCTTCATTATGATTGACGGCAATCGGGCTATGGAGAATAGTGCGGGCGATATTTTTTGCCTCCTCTAGTGAATGCATACGATAAGTACCGCATTGATAAACGTTCAATTCAGGGATGTGGTTTTGATCCGGAACGGCAAGAACATCGTGCATGGCTTTTTCCCATGCCGCCGCCACGGTAGCCTCATCCGGTTGACCCAGCAAGCTCATATAGAATCCAGTACGGCAGCCCATCGGTGAAATATCAATGATTTCTACTTCAGCGTTATTTAAGTGATCACGCATAAAGCCGGCAAACAGATGTTCCAGTGTGTGCATGCCTTTTTCTGGCAAGATATCTTGATTGGGCTGGCAAAAGCGCAAATCATAGACGGTAATCACATCGCCCTTGGGACTATGCATGTTTTTGGCCACGCGTACGGCTGGCGCTTTCATGCGCGTATGGTCAACGGTAAAACTATCCAGTAATGGCATGTTGTTGTCCTTTCTTATCTTTATTTCAGTACGTGTCGGGCACTGGCAAATAGGCGATACCAGCCAGACATTTCCGGCCAGTCAGACGGAGACCAACTCATCTGATCGGTCTGAAATACGCGTTCAGGATGTGGCATCATGATGGTAACGCGACCATCACGATTGCTAACACCGGCTATACCTGCTGCAGAACCGTTTGGATTGAGCGGATAGGTGTTGGTCACCTGATTTTGACCATCGACATATTGTAGGGCTATCTCAAGTTGAGCGGGAATGGCAGCGCTGTTCAAATGGGAAAAATCAGCACGTCCCTCTCCATGACTAACTACGACAGGCAGACTGCTGCCAGCCATATCAGCCAAAATTAAAGAAGACGAGGTTGGGATGGTGACCATGCTCAGACGGGCTTCAAACTGTTCTGATTGATTGCGTTTAAATCGTGGCCAAGACTCAGCGCCTGGTATGATTTCAGCCAGTTGACTTAACATCTGACACCCATTGCAAACCCCCAGTGTCAGCGTATTTTCATTGGCAAAGAATTGGCTAAATGCATCACGCAGTCTGGGATTAAAGAGAATACTTTTTGCCCAACCGCTTCCCGCGCCCAAAACATCACCATAGCTAAACCCACCACAAGCTGCTAATAATTGAACATCTTTCAAATCAAAACGATCTGCAATTAAATCACTCATGTGCACATCAAATGCATCAAAACCAGCTCGAGCAAATGCCGCAGCCATTTCAACTTGCCCATTAATTCCCTGTTCACGTAATACCGCAACTTTGGGGCGTATACCTTGATTGATATAGGGAAGTGCTGGATCTTCGCTAGGGTTGAAACTTAATTGAGCAAATAATCCTTGTTGCGGTTCATGATCTATCAGCGCAAATTCGCTGTCTGCACAGTCAGGATGATCACGCAAACGCTGTAAGTGATAGCTTGTTTCACTCCAAGCTTTTTGCAATTCAACGCGACGCTCGTTAAGCAAAATATTCTGATTGTGACTGATTACCAGTTGGTCTGCTTGATTGAGCTGCCCTAAAACATGGACCACATCAGTCAGGTTGGCTGCAGCAAATGCTGCTTTAATAGAATCAATATCATGGTTGTATACCTGTATGACAACACCCAGCTCTTCGTTGAACAAACAACGCACAACTCTTTCATGGTGTTGTTGAGCAGTTAATTGACCCTGGGTTTGCTGGATGAGCGAAGTAAGATCAATACTTAATCCAAGATGAGCAGCAAACATCATTTCGGCTAAAGTGACAATCAGTCCACCATCGCTGCGGTCATGATAAGCCAGAATTTTTTCTGCTTCGAGCAGATCTTGTATGATTTTAAAGAACGCAGATACTGTGTTGGCAGAATCAATATCAGGTGCTGTACCAGACAAGTTGTTCCATACTTGTTGCAAAGCGCTGCCACCCATGCGGTCATGGCCCCGTCCTAAATCCACTAATAACAAGGATGTGTTAGGAATATTTTTTAGTTCTGGGGTCAACGTTTTAGTGACATTTTGAACGGGAGCGAAGGCGGTAATAATGGCGGACAATGGCGAAATGACGTTTTTCTCCTGCTCATCTTCCTGCCATTTGGTTTGCATGGATAAAGAGTCCTTGCCGACAGGAATACTAATGTGCAGCTGCTGACACAGTTGCGATACTGCTTGTACAGTTTCGTACAGTCGGGCATCTTCACCCTGATGACCGCAGGCTGCCATCCAATTAGCGGAAAGTTTGATGTGGCTCATGGCGCCAATATCAGCCGCGGCTATGTTGGTTAAAGCTTCACCCACAGCCATGCGACCGGATGCGGCGCCGGAAAATAGAGCCAGCGGTGATTTTTCCCCCATACTCATGGCTTCGCCCAACACAGTCTGAAAGCCCATTTTGGTCACAGCGACATCGGCAACCGGTGTCTGAAAACGACCCACCATCTGATCACGATGGGTTAGCCCGCCAACTGAACGGTCGCCAATCGTAATTAAAAACTGTTTACTGGCCACAGCTGGTAACCGCAGCACCCGATACACGCTATCACGAATATTAATAGTGCTGGCATCAAATGGAACAACTGGCTCTGTCACAGTGTGATCATAGCGGGTTACTTTAGGTGGTTTGCCTAATAACACATTCAGTGGAAGATTGACCGGATCATTGGCAAACAGATCATCATGTAATTGGAGTTGTTGTTGCTCTGTAGCCGTACCCACAACGGCAAACGGACAACGTTCCCGTTCACAGATCTGGCGAAATAGGGCTAAATTTGGTGGTAACACAGCTAATACATAGCGTTCTTGTGCTTCGTTACACCAGATCTGTAACGGAGTTAAACCGTGCTCTTCAATCGGAATATGGCGTAAGTTAAAAATAGCACCACGACCCGCATCGTTAACCAATTCCGGCAGGGCATTGGACAAACCGCCTGCGCCCACGTCATGGATAGAGATTATCGGATTATCTGCCCCCAGTTGCCAACAACGATCAATAACTTCTTGAGCACGTCGTTCTATTTCTGGATTTCCACGCTGGACGGAATCAAAGTCCAGTTCGGCATGATTGGCTCCGCTATTCATACTCGATGCGGCACCACCCCCCAAACCAATCAATAAACCCGGTCCACCTAATTGAATCAGTAAAGCTCCTGCTGGAATGACGTCTTTGTGAACTTGCTGCTGCTGGATATTGCCCAAACCACCAGCAATCATGATTGGCTTGTGAAAACCACGCATACGTCCAGCGAATAATTCCTCAAAGGTTCGGAAATATCCGCAAAGATTTGGGCGTCCAAATTCGTTATTGAACGCCGCGGCACCAATCGGTCCGTCGAGCATAATTTCTAATGCACTACTGATGTGTTCAGGTTTGCCATAGCTCAGTTGAGTCTGGCTATACTGTTCCCAGGGTTGGATCAGTTCAGGGATCATCAGATTTGAAACACTAAAGCCACTTAAGCCCGCTTTAGGACGAGCACCTTTGCCTGTTGCTCCTTCATCGCGGATTTCTCCACCGGCACCGGTTGCCGCACCGGCAAACGGGGCAATGGCAGTGGGGTGATTATGTGTTTCCACTTTCATCAAAATGTGCGTATGTTCCAGCTTAAAACTATATTTTTGCTGCTGATTAGGTTGTGGATAAAACCGTTCGATCTGGGCGCCACTGATGATAGATGAATTGTCTTTATAGGCTACTAACGTACCGTCAGGGTGGGCTGTGTGCGTATCTCGAATCATCCCAAATAGGGATTTTGGCATGGGCTGATCATTGATCACAAAATCCGCATTAAAGATTTTATGCCGGCAGTGTTCAGAATTGGCCTGAGCAAACATCATCAGCTCAACATCGGTAGGATTACGCTGTAGCGCTTGATAATTGGCTAAGAGATAATCTATTTCATCTGTAGATAAAGCCAATCCCATATCCAGATTGGCTTTATCTAAGGCTGATTTTCCTTGGTTTAAAATGTCGATGCTGCTGAATGTTTCTGGCTGAATGTGCTGAAACAGTTGCTTGGCCCCATCCACATCATATATAACGCTTTCAGTCATGCGGTCATGCAGCAAACTAGCCCATTGCTGTTGTTCTTGCTCAGTCAGTTGACGCGAAAAGCGATACAGAATGCCGCGTTCAATTCGATCTATGGTTTTCAACCCACAATTATGAGCAATATCTGTGGCTTTGGATGACCAAGGCGAAATGGTGCCAAGTCTGGGGGTGATTAATATTTGCGAACCATCTGAGGTTGAGTGGTTGATCTCATGAGCGTGCAGTAGCTGCAACAACTTATGTTGATCATCCGCATTTAATGTAGAGCTGGTTGCCACAAAATAGCGATATTCACTGGTCATGCTGATTTGCTGGTCCAGCTGTAAAGATAAACTTTTTTGACGTATTTTTTCGATACGGAAAGATGAAAGCGCGGCCTCGCCGCCTAGTGACAGCACATCTGACATGATGAGTTTAGCTCACTTATGAAGAAGTTTGGGTAATTTAGCCAAGCGATTTTACGCGAAAATCAATTGCTTTGCTTGGGTTTTGTTGCTTTATTTTAAGGTAGATTGAGTTTGCTTTAAGTATATGTTAGTTTAATTTAGATGGGTATCAGAAAAAGGAAATTGCTGGTATGAAAAAAATTGAAGCAATTATTAAACCATTCAAATTGGATGATGTTCGTGAAGCATTATCCGATGTGGGTTTTTCGGGCATGACCGTGACCGAGGTTAGAGGTTTCGGCCGGCAAAAAGGTCATACAGAGATTTATCGCGGTGCTGAATATGCAGTGGATTTTTTGCCGAAAGTGAAAATCGAGCTGGTGTTGCCGGATGACAGAGTAGAACAAGCCATAGAAATTATTGTCGCGGCGGCGCATTCAGGCAAAATTGGTGACGGTAAAATTTTTGTCTTGCCCGTGGAACAAGTGGTGCGGATTCGAACCGGTGAAAAAAATGATGCAGCATTATAAATTTTTATAAACTAAGCAAACAGGCTGTGATTTACACAGCCTGTTTTAAATTTTATCTTATTCAACTAATAATATAAGCTAAGTCAATGCAATAGATGACTGACCTTAGGTTGCTAACAGCATATATCAAACTATAGTTATATATGTGGTGACATAGCTTTAAAACTTATCTGAAAAATATACCGTGGTTAATGAGTAACATTTTCTTTTAATTGAAAGTTGCTCAGGGCTACATAGCCTTATAAAAAGCTTGAAAATTTAATCTATAGCCTATTTTCTTTCAACCAATCTAGCCGCAATCTTGTTTACGCTATTTGCCATTGTAAAGTAGATTGCGCATAAAGAGCTACGATCACTACCGATACAGATTGAAATTGGTTGACCGATAGCGTTAGTTCATCTCATTACGGCAAATGTAAAAGCATCAATACTCAGCGATACATTTGTCGTAAACATAGATTATTTATGCAAAGCGGCATGGGTGCTTCTGCTGTTCCATAAAAAAAACATCAAAATGGTTGCGATAAAAAATTTCACCACATCGAAGCCAGCAAAGGGTAAATAACCCATGTTGAATGCTTTTATCAAGCTAATTTGGTTATACCAGGCTAAATAGGCGACGCCGAACACAAAAATAATTTGATGTGCAATCGCAAATGAAACCAGACAGCGCAAAAAACAACGATCATAACCCTTTTCTGCAGCCCAGCCGGCAATGTAGGCGGATGCAATAAAGCCGTATAAGTAACCGGCAGAAAGGGATGTTAAAACAGAGATACCGCCATGACCACCGGCAAAAAAAGGTAAGCCGCATGCCCCGAGTGCTAAATATTCAATAATAGCCAGACAGCCAAGTTTTCGACCCAGACAAGCACCGATAAGTAATACGGCCAGCGATTGTAAAGATAACGGAACCGGTTGGATGGGTAAGCTGACATTAGCCGAAAGGGCTAATATAAGTGAAGCTATCGTGGTGATGATTAATTTAAGCCACCAGTGATGCAATGGGCAAAATTGAATTATGAAAGGTTTAAAACTTTTTGTAGGTAAAGATGTCATTGTTTAGGTATTCAATTTGTGCGATTCACAGCATTTTAATCCAAACCACCAAATTAAAGTGCACGTATTAACGAGAAAAAGCGGCCGAAGCCGCTAAAATTTAGAGTACGTATCGAGCCAGATCTTCACGCTCGGCGATATCCTGCAAGCGAGCATCCACGTATGCAGCGTCAATAACGACATCATCTTGTGGTGCTTCAAATGAAACATCTTCCAGCAATTTTTCCATTACTGTATGCAAACGTCGTGCACCGATGTTTTCGGTTTTTTCATTGACCTGATAAGCAATTTCGGCGATGCGACCAATACCTTCATCACTAAATTTCAGGTTAACACCATCGGTAGCCAATAAAGCACTATATTGCTCGGTCAGATTGGCATGGGTGGTGGTTAAAATGGCTTTGAAATCATCCACACTTAAATTATTCAGCTCCACTCTGATCGGAAAACGACCTTGCAATTCCGGTATAAGATCACTTGGGCGGCTCAAATGAAAGGCACCAGAGGCAATAAACAAAATGTGATCAGTTTTGATCATGCCATATTTGGTTTGCACAGTTGTGCCTTCTACTAAAGGCAGCAAATCTCTTTGTACACCCTGACGGGAGACGTCACCACCTTGACGGCTGCTGTCGGTGGCAATTTTGTCGATTTCGTCCAGAAACACGATGCCATTTTGTTCCACAGCTTTGATTGCCTGTTCACGCAACTCTTCTTCACTAATCAGTTTGGCAGCTTCTTCATCCAACAGAAGTTTCATCGCATTGCTCACCTTCATTTTCTGGGTTTTGGTTTTGCCTTGACCCATATTACTGAACATGTCTTGCAACTGATTGGTGAATTCTTCCATGCCTGGCGGACCCATTACTGACATAGTAGGGGACGCATTGGCAGAAACTTCGATATCAATTTCTTTATCGTCCAGTTCGCCTTTACGCAACATCTGACGGAATTTCTGCCGAGTGTGGTTTTCCGGAGCGGGTTCTTGCGGTTCGCCAGCGAAACCAACTGAACGTGGCGGCGGCAGTAAGGCATCCAATATCCGGTTTTCAGCAGCATCTTGCGCTCTGTCACGGTTTTTACTGATGGTTAGATTGCGGATGTTTTTCAAAGCAATCTCAATTAAATCACGGATTATGCTGTCGACATCACGACCAACATAGCCAACCTCAGTAAATTTGGTTGCTTCAACTTTAATAAAGGGTGCATTAGCCAGTCGAGCCAAACGGCGGGCAATTTCGGTTTTACCCACACCCGTCGGGCCGATCATAAGAATATTTTTCGGCACAATTTCGCTTTGTAATGGCTCGCTAACCTGGCTGCGACGATAACGATTGCGCAATGCTACCGCTACCGCACGTTTGGCCTGTGTTTGGCCAATGATGTGATTATCCAGTTCATGAACAATTTCACTTGGTGTCATTACAGATGTAGTCATCTTATTTAAATCCTGATGGTTGACCGTTCAATAATCAGTTAAACGGTCAATACAATTACAATGTTTCGATCGTATGATTTTGATTGGTGTAAATACAAATATCTCCGGCAATTTCCAAAGATTTTTTCACCACGTCTTTGGGCTCAAGCTCGGTGTTTTCCATTAAAGCGCGAGCTGCTGATTGGGCAAAAGCACCACCAGAACCAATCGCTGCTATGCTGTGCTCTGGTTCCAGTACATCTCCATTACCCGTAATAACCAGAGTATTGTGTTTATCTGCAACAATCAGCATGGCTTCCAGACGGCGTAAAGCACGATCAGTACGCCATTCTTTCGCCAGTTCGATGGCTGCAATCATTAATTTACCTTGATGCTTTTGCAATTTACTTTCAAATAATTCAATCAAGGTGAAGGCATCAGCAGTGCCACCGGCAAAACCAGCCAATACTTGATTGTTATAAAGTTTACGTACTTTACGCGCAGTACCTTTAATGATGGTATTTCCCAGTGTGACTTGACCATCTCCACCTATAGCGACATTTTCGCCGCGACGGACGGAAACGATGGTAGTGCCGTCAAATTGCTGCATATTAGGGGATCCTTTGCTGATGACGGTATTGATGGCCGTCAGAATAAATAACAGCGTTTAAATAGGGGCACAATAGCTGGCTTTCAAGATTGTAAATATCAATAAGAAGAAAAAATAGTGTATTTAACTAGTGCCGAAATAGAAAGACGCAATAGAAAGGGTTGTAGTGGTAATGCAATAAAAAATGGCAACCAAAAGGTTGCCATGCTTCAGTGTTGCGATCAGATTATTTACGTTTTCTGTACACTTTACGAGTAGTGACAGTTTTGGTTTTTTTCACTTTAGTCACTGGAGCAGCAGTAGCTCGACCATCATCGATAATACAGTTTTGAGTGACGATCTGTGGCGCAATCTGTTCTTGACCATTAATCACCTGTCTAGCAGGTTGTACCAAACCCACAGCATTCACTCTATCCACAGTATCTTTAGTTGCTAAACCAGTTTTCCAGGATATGCCTTGTGGAGAGACAAAAGTATTGTAATTAACATCGCTGTTATCACGCATCATCACTGGTGATAAAGCACCTTGATAATTCACCTGAGCGGCGACAACGTTTTGACCCTGAAAACCGTACATTACCCGTAAAGGATTTTTCACGCTTCCGGCACCGCAAAGGTAAGCGACTTCTTGTTTGCCATCAATCTGTACATCAGTAGTCGTAGACTGAGTAGTCACAGTAGTCGTGGTTTTAGCCACGGGTGTTCTGTGATGGTGAGATTTAGAGGCACAACCAGTTAAGGCCAGCATCAGCATGGCAGCAGGGATCAGTACTTTTTTCATATTCATTCCTTTGATATGTAAAATTAAAGTTATTCAGGATCAATTACATCGCTAATAATACTTGGCTTAGGTAAAGTTGCAATAGAGGTATCTTATTGTTTTTTAGTCTTATGTTGAATCAGTTTAAAAATGTTTAAATCAGGTATCTTCTAAAATTAGCCCTGATGGCAGATGAAATATTGTCTACAACGGGTATTTTGGGTCATTAAATTGTCTAATTATATAAATAGGTTATTGATTAAAGAGAATTTTTCTAATCATATATTTTCTAAATTTAACTTTGTTTGACTTGGTATTTGTGTCGTAGACAGATCGTCAAGATTCAATGCGGTTAATGATCCTCCCCACAATGCACCGGTATCCAAACAAATGACATTTTGACCGCGATATAAACCCAATGCAGACCAGTGACCAAACAAAATGGTTTTATCAGTATTGTGGCGACGATCAGCCTGAAACCAGGCGATAAGATCAGCCGGCATCTGCGCTAAGGTCGATTTGTAATCAAAATCTAGCTTGCCTTTTTTCGTTAATGCCCGCATGCGAGTAAATACATTGGTGATAAAGCGTAATCGCTCCGCTCCTTGCAGATCAGCGTGCCAGCAATCAGGTTTATTACCATACATTTGCGCAAAGAAATCCGCCGGTGAGGTGTGTAATTCGTTTTCCACTTCATGAGCCAAAGCTTGTGCTTGGGTGATGCTCCATTCTGGCCAGATGCCTGCATGTACCATAACGAAATCATGCTGCTGTAACATTAAAGGTTGCTGCTCAAGCCAGCCTAACAACTGGTTTTTATCTGGCGCAAGCAAAATATCGCTGATGGTATCTGAACGTTTGATCTTCCCATAGCCATAATGTAAAGCCAGCAAATGCAAATCATGATTACCCAGCACGGTTTGCATACAACCATCATTTTGGTAGATCAGACGCAGTGTTTGCAGTGATTGTGGACCGCGGTTAACCAAATCGCCAGTAAACCACAGAGTGTCTTTACCGGGATTAAAGGCGAGTTCTACCAAGAGCCTATTTAGCTCAGCCAGACATCCCTGAATATCTCCAATAACATACTGCGTCATAATCTAAACCTTAGTTATCAATGAGAATTGGACAAGTGGTGCCGTTCAAAGATTAATCATGATTGATCCAGAATCAAAATACCTTCTGCTTCAACCATGGCACCTTTAGGCAGCGCCGAAACTTCTACCGCTGCGCGCGCAGGATACGGAGCGGTAAAATATTCTGCCATCACCTCATTAAAAGCAGCAAAATTCTGCAAATCTGTTAGATAAGCATTTAATTTAACCAAATTATTCAAATTGCCGCCGGCAGCCTCAGCTACAGCACGCAAATTTTTAAATACTTGATGAGCCTGTTCGGTAAAATTATCGGAAACCAGCTGCATCGTTTGCGGAACCAATGGTATCTGACCAGATAAATATACAGTATGGTCAATCTGTACCGCCTGTGAATAACAACCGATGGCTGCTGGAGCTTGATCTGTGTGGATTATTTTTTTACTCATCATGATTACTCCTTTAAACATTAATGGTTTTGCTTAGTCACTCAGAAATAGAGCTAATAAGTCATTGAGAAAGCGTCTCCCAAGGGGTGTTGGGCGCAAATACTGCGGGTCTGTATCCAACAGACCTTGCTTAATGGCTTGGGTGATCATAGGTTTAATTGTATTGATAGGAAGCCCCGTTCGTTGACTAAACCATATAGTGGGTACACCATGGGTTAGCCTCAATGCATTCATCATAAACTCAAACGGTAGATCTTCAGAGGCAACCATTTGGCGTTTAATGGCATGATCAGGCAAGTGCTGCATCGCCTGCATATAATCTTTTGGATGACGGCTACGAACGGTGCGTTCAATTCCGCTTGCACTGGATATCTTACCATGGGCGCCAGCACCAATGCCGATATAGTCGCCAAATTGCCAATAATTGATATTGTGGGCGCACTGATGCTGACGATGAGCAAATGCTGAAGTTTCATATTGTTCAAACCCAGCTTGCTGTAAAGCCGAATGCACGGTTATTTCAATTTCATCACTGAGTTCATCTCCTGGTAAATGTTCAGGCGGCGTGTGCCCGAAAGGGGTATTCGGTTCCATGGTCAACTGATAAGCACTAATGTGATGAACGCCAGTGTCAATGGCAGTAGTGATGTCTTGCTGCGCAGATTGCAGCGTTTGACCGGGCAAAGCAT
The DNA here is from genome assembly GCA_945267035.1 of uncultured Neisseriaceae bacterium. Lineage (GTDB taxonomy): Bacteria > Pseudomonadota > Gammaproteobacteria > Burkholderiales > Neisseriaceae > Snodgrassella. The sequence continues at coordinate 42,281 of CALYOS010000014.1, forward strand.
ACATCAGATCGACATTGACCTTAGTAAATAAACCCATTGCTGCTTCTATCGCGCTCAGCGCTTCAGCACGGTTATGAATTCGTCCTAATGCCACAAGCTGCTCGTCTACAAAACTTTGTACACCGATTGAAACTCGGTTAATGCCTGCCGAGGCATAAGCGCGAAAACGATTTTGTTCAAAGGTTCCTGGATTGGCCTCCAAAGTTATTTCGGCATTTGCTTGCAATTTAACTCGAGCACGAATACCACTGAGTAATTGTTCCAGAGCAGCAGGGCTAAGTAAACTGGGTGTGCCACCACCAATAAAGACAGTGTGCACAGATCTTCCCCAAATGTAGGGCAGTTCCGTTTCTAAATCAGTCAGTAAAGCCGATACATAAGTCTGTTCATCCAGCTCCTGCTTAAGCTGATGTGAATTGAAATCGCAATAGGGGCATTTACGCAAACACCATGGAAAATGTACATATAAAGACAAAGGAGGCAAAGCGTGTAGAACTGGTGCCTTATGCTTTTCTGGCTGGATGGTAAATGGTATAGAAAAATCAGACATGCGTGAGATTGTGGGTAGACCGCAGTTTATTTAACAGAATACTTAAAGCCTGTGCACGATGGCTATAGCGGTTTTTTTCTTCCTGACTCATTTGTGCAGCAGTCATTTGCTGTTCGGGCAGATAAAAATGAGGGTCATAACCGAAACCATTATGGCCTGCGGCATCGCTTTGCCACTGACCGTACCAATTGGCTTCGGCGATGATAGGTTGTGGATCATGAGCATGACGAACGAGCACCAACACACAAACATAAAAAACACGTTTATCTGCCTGCAGGCTTAATTCGTGATCAAGCTTGGCATTATTGGCTGCATCGGATTTCGGACTGACACCAGCATAGCGGGCAGACAGCACGCCAGGTGCTCCCTGTAAGGCAACTGCACAGATACCAGAATCATCGGCTAAAGCAGGTAATCCACTGTGTTGGCTAGCATGACGCGCTTTGGTCAAAGCATTTTCCACGAAAGTCACATACGGTTCAGGGCATTCTGGCACACTAAATGCAGACTGAGGGATGATATCGATATTCAACGTGGAAAAAAGACGCTGAAATTCCGTTAGTTTGCCTTGATTATTGCTGGCAAGCACAATTTTATTCATAAAAAAAACCATCACTAGGAAGCTCTTGGAGATAACCACTTCCATCAAAAAATAACAAATTTAATTATATTACAGTCTGTCAGTTGCACAGAAACAGCGGATACACCGCGCTATAGACACCATAAACAAACGAAGAAGCATTAATAGAAAATAGACTTTATTTTGCCTGAATAACTAAAATGATCAATCTATTTTTTGTAAAACAGAGGTAATGCACGAGATGTACTTAGAATTTCATGCGCTTAGACTTGATTGCCGTTCTATGCTGACGTTGACGTTCGCGTAATGTTAATGCTAGCGCAGTGATTTGTCCCAATACACTGAAAAATGCCAAGATAAAACAAACAGTGGCTATGATCGATTTCTTTTCCAGCCAATACAAACAACCTAATATCAACAAAGCTACAAATAAAACAGTACAAGAGGCAAGAATAAGCAGAAAAAGTTTTGTTCGTCGCATCGCAATGGTTATTTCATGGCTAAACTTATTTTCCTCAATTAAATTTTTTACTTCTTCCGAGGATAAATAATCATCTTCGTCAATGCATCCGGTCATATATTTATTCATTAAAACTCTATTTTTTCTATCATCTTTAATCCAATTTCCGTTTTCAAAAAATAATATACTATTTATATTTTTGTTAAACTTTAACCCATTATTAGGGGTTTTTAAAAGGAATACCTTACCATCATAAATAATTTTATAATATAAAAAAGGCTCTTTCATAATTTTTTATTTTATATCTGAAACATTAGGAAGATTAGGTATTTTAGAACAATCTTCTCTCATCTTATCAATAAGTGCACCACTTACCACTTTTGGGGTACTAGGTAACCTTGCTTCTTCATAAAATACATGATTAATATTTTGTTTTACATTAAAACTTTCATAGGTTAATCCTACGTTTTTTTTTATTAGGTATCCGATTTCTTGCATGCTTCTACCAATGTTTTAGATTTTATTAATCCATTTTGGGAAGTGATCAGCAACTGATTTTAATTTTTCAATTCACGATCTGTAGACACATCTGACTAAATCATACTTTGAATATCAGATCATGGTTGTGCACTATGTGTTGTGCTTTGAATGCACAGATTCTGGAGCGCGAAAGTTGAAGATTTAAAGTGATGTTCACCTGAAATCAACAGGCGAGAATAGGCGAGTAAAAAATCAAGGTATAAAAAAGGCCTGCATTCGTTGCAGGCCTGATCACAACATCAGCGTAATTGCTGAGTGAGTAGTTTGAGCCAATGTTTGGCATCCTTACCTTGATAGGGTGAGCCATTTTCGTTGAATAGGCTTACACGAGAGCCTCCGCCTTGTAAGGGGAGTACTTGTACAATCAAGCGAGGTTGTTCAGTTACAGTTACAGCTTGTTCTTTCTTCTTGCTGCGACCAAACAGGCGACTAAACATACCCGGTTTCTGGTTGCTAACAGAAGAAGCTTCGGCTGCTGCAACTTCAACTTGATACAGATTGGCTGTTGGATTTTCACCGATCACATTCAGACCCACGCGATCCAATGCCAGTCCCACTCGGCGCCAGTTACGATCGTGGGTGCCGACCAAAATAATGCTATTTCCGTCTATTTTAGCCAGAGCATTTTGATCCGAATTTTGTAACTGAGCGGCAACTTGCTGCTGTACCTGTTGGGCATCAGCACCTAAATATTGCATGAAACGAGCCAGAAAAGCCGCTTCTAATTCCGGTTCATTCGGACGAGGTTGCCATGCTGTTGTGTCAGCAGCTCTATTGGTATAGACCTCTTTCATCCCTTTCTGACTGAAAAAGACGTCGGTGCCACCCTTAGCATTTCGTTCCAAACGAATGGTGAACATATCACGCTCGCCACTGGAATACACGCCACCTATGCCTACTTTTTCAAACAAACCGCGGATGAAGTCAGCAGGAAGTTTGGCACGGTTTTCCGCCCAACTGGTTTGCATAAGACCAATTGAAGGTTCTTCGCGTTCGATGTTAAAGCCTTGTTCTTGCCAGAAAGCTTTCAATAAGGGCCACAGTTCTGCCGCCTGTTTATTATCGACAGTTAACCAGCGGATGTTGCCATCACGGTGCAAATGAATGTTTGATACCGGAGCGAGCACTTGGTTATTGGCATTTTGTGCTTGATGGCGAGTAGAGTTATTTATTTCACTGGCACGAACAGTGCCGGAAATCATTGAACCACCTGGTACATTATAACGATTGCCTTGGTTCGGATCGGTCAGATCAGGTGGAACATCGAGTTGAACAATTTTTTTATTTTCCGACTGATAATCCAGTTGAGGCAGATTATCTTTTTTACTGGCGCACGCAGCTAGACTGGCCGCCAGCATAGTTAAAACGAAAGTCTTACTTAAATTCATTGACCATTTCCTGTGTTGATACAACGGCGAAGTTGGCTGAGATTTTATTAAATCAGACCGGCTTCTTGCATAGCAGCCACAACCGTAGCTTCTCCTGCTGGGGTGATTTCTGTTAAAGGCAAGCGACAATAGGGTTGCATTCTGCCTAATTTAGATACCGCAAATTTAGCTGGCACTGGATTGGGTGCACAGAACAAATCAGTATGCAAACTTTGCATTTTGTCATTTAAAGCACGGGCAGTAGCAATATCACCTTTTAAGGCTGCATGACACATATCAGCAAATAGCTTAGGGGCCACATTGGCCGTTACACTGATCACACCATGACCACCACATAACAAGAAAGCTAGCGCAGTAGGATCGTCACCGGAATAAACAGCAAAATCGGCTGGAGCGTGTTTGAAAAGATAACAGGCTCGGGCAATATTGCCAGTGGCTTCTTTAATGCCGACAATATTGTCTATTTGTGCCAGACGCAAAGCCGTATCCGGTTGCATATCAGCCACAGTACGACCCGGCACATTATATAAAATCATGGGAATATCCGCGGCTTCGGCAATGGCCTTAAAGTGGCGGTAAATGCCTTCCTGATTAGGTTTATTATAGTAGGGCACCACTGATAAAGTCATGTCGGCGCCAGCATCTTTGGCTTCCTGCGACAAATGGATCGCTTCACGGGTATTATTGGCACCCGTACCAGCAATAACTTTAACCCGTTTTGCAACGTGTTCAACAGCAGTCTGAACTACTTTCAGGTGTTCATCAACACTCAGTGTTGCTGATTCGCCAGTTGTACCTACTGCGACGATGGCATCAGTACCGGATTCAATTTGCCAATCAATCAATTTTTTGTACTGTTCGTAATCAATACTGCCATCAGGATGCATTGGCGTTACGATGGCAACCAGGCTACCTGTTAACATAATTCTCTCTTTTCAAGGAAGATGAAAATGTCACAATTGTAGCTTATTTTTTCCTTAAATGGAAAAATTGTCAGCTTAAAGAAATCATTCGCTAAGAAAAGTTGGTCAAATTTAAAAATTTGATTTACAAGAAGTAAGTGCTGGTAAAAATACCTATTTTTGCTTTAAAATGAGCCGCTTTATATTCATTCATCACCTATATAAAGCAAAGAAGGAAAATAATATGACTAATAATTCCGCTGATCACTGTGATGCTGATCGCTCCGATCTAGTCTATGCTCTGGAGGACAAACCTCCTTTTTTTAATAGCTTATTAAGCGCACTGACACATCTGCTTGCTTTATTTGTACCCATGGTGGCACCTGCACTCGTTGTGGGCGGTGCATTGGGGCTGAATGCGGAAATGACCGCTTATCTGGTGTCCATGTCTATGGTGGCTTCTGGAGTTGGCACCTATATTCAAGTGCACAGATTTGGCGTGATCGGTTCTGGCTTACTGTCCATTCAATCTGTTAATTTTTCTTTTGTTACCGTCATGATTGCGCTCGGTTTGGAAATGAAACAGGGCGGTATGAGCGAAAATACCATGATCTCTACTTTATTAGGCGTCTCGTTTGTAGGCGCCTTTTTAGTAGTTGGCGCATCATGGCTACTTCCTTTTCTGCGTAAGGTCATTACCCCAACGGTAAGCGGTGTGGTGGTGTTAATGATCGGATTGAGCTTGATCCACGTTGGCATAACTGATTATGGCGGTGGTTTAGCAGCAAAAGCCAATCATACCTTCGGTTCCTGGTCCAATTTAGGGCTATCTACACTGGTTTTATTCATTGTTTTGTTGTTCAATTGTTTCAAAAATCCGTGGTGGCGTATGGCTGGTATCGCTGTTGGGCTGACTACCGGTTATATTATTGCCCTGTTGATGGGGTTGGTGGATTTTTCCAATTTGCACAATTTGCCATTGATTACTATCCCAATCCCGTTCAAGTATGGTTTTTCTTTTGATTGGCATGCCTTTATGGTTGCCGGAACCATCTATTTACTCAGTGTATTTGAAGCTGTCGGTGATTTAACCGCTACGGCCATGATATCCAATCAGCCAGTTGACGGACCTGAATATACCCGCCGTCTGCGGGGTGGGGTGATGGCTGATGGGCTGGTGTCAGTGATTGCCACCGTACTGGGATCTTTACCCCTGACCACTTTTGCGCAAAATAATGGCGTGATTCAAATGACCGGCGTCGCTTCTCGCCATGTAGGTAAATACATAGCGGTGATCCTAATTTTACTCGGTCTTTTCCCGTGGGTTGGCGGAATATTTACCACTATTCCCAGTCCAGTTTTAGGGGGTGCAATGGTCGTGATGTTTGGTTTAATCGTCACAGCCGGCATCCGTATAATCATTACTGCCGGCATCCGGCGACGAGAAGCCATCATTTGTGCCACGTCACTTGGTCTTGGCTTGGGTGTTGCTTTTGAGCCAGAAGTATTTTCGCAATTACCTATCCTGTTTCAAAATCCAATCTGCATGGGTGGTATCGTTGCAGTGGTGTTGAATCTGGTTTTACCCTATGATCATACAGAACCGGCAGTCTATTTAAGCGACAAATTGCCGCATTAAGTTGCGCCGTAAATAAACCACAGCCTGTCTTTTTCTGACAGGCTGTGGTTTTTATATATTCATTTTATGCTGCTGCAGCAAGACAACAGCCAATTTTTTTGTACATTTCAAGCGCACTAAGTTAACCAGTACATATCAACTTAATTAATCATCTTGATGCCTTTTCGGACATAAATAAACAAACCAGCTATCGCACAACCAATTTAGCGGCTGTATTTAAATAGCTTAATGGTGTCAAATCATGTTTATAGGCGACACCAACGATGGAAAGCTGATAATCACCAAAAAATTGGCTGTTGATAATGCTACAGTACAACAATTGTGTGGCACGATACTCGGCTAATACGGAGCATGAAAAGGCATTGTGCAAAAGTTGTAATCATTTAATCGCTTTATTGCTTCGACTCAGCAAATTATTCCCGTCAGTAGAATGCAGACGTGCGAAAATCCAACTCGAAAAAAAAGTAAATAATCCTAAGATCACAAAGGTCAGGCGGAAAGAGGTAGCAATATTATGCGCAAAATAGTTCATGCGACTAAATATCTGAACCAATAAAGCACCGATGGCAATACCAAAACTAAGTGCCAATTGTTGATTAACCGCAATTAAACTATTGCCACTACTCATCTGATTCGCACGTAAGTCAGCCATAGTAATGGTATTCATACTGGTGAACTGCAACGAATTACACCCACCTAGAATAGTCAGAAAGACCACAATCAGCCATAGTGGCGATTGTGCATTGAATAAAGCTAAAGACATGATCAATACACCGATCAGGCGAGTGTTAAAGGTTAATAAATTGCGATAGCCAAAGCGGTTCATCAGCGGTTTAGTAAACGGTTTTGCTGCAATTGATGCCAAAGCCAAAGGCATCAATAACCAGCCAGAAGTCACCGCGTCGTAATGAAAAGCGACCTGAAATAATAACGGTAGCAATAAAGGCAGAGAACTCATGCCTAAGCGGCTAACCATATTTCCAGCTAAACCAACGCGAAATGTGCGCACTAAAATTAAATGGGGTGGATATAAAGCATGTGGATTTTGACGCGCATGCAATAAATAGGCTATTAGAGCACCGATACCAGTAGCAGCGATCATCACACCAAATAAAATATTATTAAATTGAGAAATGGTTTCAAAAGTTAACGTCATGCAAAACGCCGAGGCGGCAAACAAAAAGAAACCCACACCGTCAAAGTGATCAGTTGGGTGACTGAAATCCGGCATAATTCGCCAGGTGGTCACCAAACCAATTAAACCTATTGGAACATTGAGCAAAAATATCCAATGCCAACTGGTATACACAATCAAGTAGCCACCGATAATCGGTCCAAGAACAGGGCCGATAAGCGCAGGCATCAACGCGTAATTCATTACCGTAACCAACTTGGAACGGTCATAAGCCTGCATCATGGTTAGACGGGCAACGGGAGTGAGCATTGCCCCACCCAATCCTTGTATTACCCGAGCAATCACTAATAGCCCAAGATTCGTACTGGCAGCACACAGCATTGAGCCAATAATAAAAACCACCATTGATCCCATAAACAGTTTCCGTGATCCTAATTTATCAGCCAGAAACCCGGATAAAGGCATCATAATCGCCAGCGTGATGGCATAAGCAATAATGGCAGACTGCATGTTCAACGGCGATTGACCAAGATCTGACGCCATCGCTGGCAAGGCAGTGTTTAAAATAGTGGCATCTAGCTGTTGCATAAAAATCGCTATAGCCAGCAAGATTGGCAGAAAAGGGGAAGGTTGAATTTTATTGTCAGCTGCCATAATCGGTTTGCACATCAATGATAGTCAAGTTGATTATATCAGAAGCAACAATAAGCAGATTTAGCAAAATTGATTTTGATAAAAGGGTTAAAGGATCATAGCTCAAGCTGGTTTAGCCTAATGGTCTATGATTCTAAATATTGAAGTTGTTTTCATCGAAGGACAAAATATTTTTTTTGTGGTCACATAAAAGAAAAAAGACACAGTGTGTAATATTAAATGCATGCCTTTGCCACCCCTTTTTTTTGCCCGTTTTATTCTTTATTGTTTTGCTGAACGCAATAAAACAAGCATCAAGTGAAGCGGATTTTATCTACTTGATGTTATTTAATATTCTATTTTCTAAATCAATGGGAAACCAAACAGTAGAAAATTCATACCCTTTAAGATTAAATTCTTCTCTTGAAATTGGGGTTTCTTTTTTTGTACTAAAATCTCTTAATCTAAAATCCTCTCCAATGCCAAACACCATTTTAAGATTATTATAGTTGGAATCTTTTGACTTATCGTAATTTTCTGTTTTGCCAATTATTCTCCATCTTTGTT
>CALYOS010000015.1 GCA_945267035.1 uncultured Neisseriaceae bacterium
TAAATCTTTGCTTCCCAGTATATATTAAAAAAACTTAAGATTTATTTCTAAAAAATATCAGGAATAGTTTATGGAAAATCGTACATTTGAATTTCGCTGTTTTACTCGGCGCTCATTTATAAGTTTAATGATACTCATTTGTTACTTTGGTTTTAGTCCTTGGTTGTCTCACGTATTTATTTTTCTCTGATGCGATCATGTCGATGATTCCCAACCGATACTTTGAGGTCAATTTTATTGTTGAAATGCTTGTTCCGGAATTATTTCTATCTTTCTGTTTGCTATATGTATTGCTCGCTTGTTCCGTAAAAAAATGACGATTAATGTCAATTCATATTCGATTAATATTGATGACCATAAAAAATTGAATCAAACGTTTCAATGGTCAGCATTACAAACAGTAATATTGTTTGAAAGTACCGTAGTGCTATATCACACGATTATTTTGGAGTTTGACAATAAGCTTATTAATATGATGGTGGCAAAAAGTATATATTTATCCAAAAAAGATATTGATCAATTTCTTCAATTGATATTTTTAATAACAGTACCGGGAGCGTATTTGCTAGTGAGTTCATCAATATATTTTTTTTATTCAACCCAAAATTCAATATTTTTATTTATTTCTTTTGCTACTTTATATTCTAAATCTTGGTCATAATCTAAATAACCGTCTTGATCAAGAAAATAGACGTTTTGCTTGTAATTTTCATTTAATGTTTCTAAAAACTTATTTGCATCATCATGAATTAAATAAATTTGGGGATCATCATGATATATTAAATAAATCTTATTTAAGTCTTTATCCATTGCTATGAAATCAGAAGAATAATTTCTAACGATAGGATAAAAAATTCCTTTTGTTTCAAAGTACTTAGTTATTTTATTCAAATCAAGATAATTTTGATGGTACTCTAAAATATGTATTAATAAAAAACCAGGTACAAAATCCATAAATATTTGGTTATTAATTTCATATTTAGTTCCTGATATTCTACTATAGATTATTTTAAATAATTCAGGGATTTCATTCATAACTTCTTTTAATTTAACTTCCCAATTATTATATATGGGGAGCAAACTTGTGTAATAACCGCTTCTTAACTTATCTGATTGTTGTAAGTACAATATAAATTGTTGTTCCATAATTTTATTCTATTAATTCAATGTCAAAAATATCGCCAGGTTTAATATCATTTTCTCTATAAAAATTTCCTAAATCCCTTCCAGCTGCTTGATTTTCTGCTATGTCGAGGAACAAATTCTAAAGCCTGATTTTACATTATTCTCATCGGAAACAACTTTATCAACTAAACTTATCCAAGAACTAACAAAAGCATTAACAAATACAAATTATGATCATGGAGAATACCGTTATTTATATGTTAGAAAGTAACTCATGCGCATTTATTGTTTATAAATTACTGATAAAACAATGGCCATTTAAATATATAAATAGCCATTGTTTTTTAGATCTAAACTACAATAAATTAACCACCATTAAATATACTTAAGAAGCGAGAAAAGTAAGATTTGTTCTCTTCAACTGGCATATTTTCAAGATTAGCTTGTATGAGTTTATCGACTTTTTGGCTTTCGTCAGTCAAACCTAATTCATTATAAGCATTACGCAATAACGATAATGCTGTTTTTGTTGAATCAGTATCTGGAAATAACGCTCACATTTGAATGACTCGATTAACCACGGCAACATAGACGCCACGGTTAGTATAATATTGTGCCGCTTTTTAACTCATAGCGAGCGATACGGTTCTTTAGATATACAATTTTTTTGCATATGTATAGTAATTCGACGGAAACCAAGCAAAGATTGAAATAGCACACGAGTCAACCTACAGGGACATTTTTTAGATTGATCAGTTAGCAGGTTATTTTTATCTATAAAAAAGAATAAAGATCAGTGTTCGCCCATCCCGACAAAAGCAAACCCATGGTTGAGGGAAATGCTTATAACAATACTGCTCATATAATCAACTCCGTTGTCTTAAGTGAACTTAATCAGCTAAAAGGTGGGGTTTGTTGGTTTAACTTTAAGTTATAACCAATGACGCCGATAAAAATAGAGCAATAAACTCACGATAATGGTGACCATTAGAGCCAAAACAACATAATAGCTATAATGCCAATGCAGTTCCGGCATATTATCAAAATTCATCCCATATATACCGGTGAGAACATTCAAAGGCATGACGATAATAGTAAAAACGGTCAACATGCGCATCTGTTCATTCAGATGATTAGATTGATAAGATAAATGTATATCCATCATGCCCATAACAGTATCCCGAGCACTGTCTAAAGTTTCCATTAGCTGCTGCGCATGATCATAAACATCCATTAAATAAACATGAATTTTTTTGCGAAATAGTTCAAATTCATTGTGCACAATGCGTCCAATAATATCTTTTATTGAGGTCAGTGTGCGATGCAGACTCATGGCATCATGTTTCAGTTGATGAATGGCAATAAGTAGATTTTTATTGTTATCACTAAACAAACGTTTATCCAATCCTTCTACCCGATTATTAAATTCTTCTACGGTGACAAAATAGTCATCAATAATTCGATCTAATAAAGAGTAAGCGAGAAAATCAGTGCCTTTTTGAAAAATATCGGACTGATTGCGACTGATGTATTTACGGATAACATGAAATAATCCGAGGGGTTGAAACTGAAACGTTATAATATAATTCTTGCCAAATATCAGATATACCTGATTGTATTGCAGTTTTTGCTTTTTATAGGTAAATACACGGGTAGCCAGAAATAAATAATGCCCATAATCTTCAATCTTTGGACGTTGTTTACGATTGAGCATGTCTTCCAACACCAATTCATGCAGATTAAATCCCTGCAATAATTGATGTAATTGCTCGTTATCAGTAATACCAATCAAATGTATCCACGTTATACTATCTTCGGTTGGTGTAGGAATATTGCCGCTGTGAATATCTTGATCGGTATAGGTATGGTTTATAAGCTGATTAGCACGGATTTGAATGACATTGAGGGACTTGGTAGGCATATTGCTGATATTGCTGCGATGCACCAAACTGGGCAAGTTGTGAGTCTGAACAAGTTTGTCACTGGAAACATGCGCCTCTACCGTCATAAAAAACCTTCTTAATTGGATTCAAATTACCTGCAATTCAAGATGTAATCCAATTTTCTTCCATAAAACAGATTCTTGCAATAAGGCACTGGCCGTCAACGGGTTATTAATTAGCCAGTTTTCCTCTAATGTAATCATTAATTGTTTACGTGTTTTTTGGTAGGTGATCTTACAGTGATGCAAGGGAATAGCCATATCCTGTCTGGCTCGACAGAATAAAGTGGCCAATCGTAGCGCCAGTATGGCAAGCCACAAAATCTCCTGATTGGTATATTCTGCAATTTTTCGTAAATCTCCGCGCTGTCCTAAGACTAATGTTGCCAAAATATGCTGTTCCTTGCGAGAAAAGCCAGGCATATCTGCTTGTTCTAATATATAGGCTGCATGTTTATGATAACCAGTATGAGAAATGTCCAGTCCAATTTCATGCAGTTGTGCTGCCCAGCAAAGTAGTTGGTGCCACTGATCCAGATGGTTAACTTCCATCTCGGTGGTTAGCTGATCAAATATACTTTCAGCCAGAGTTTCAACGCGTTGTGCCTGCATTTTATCGGCATGATAGCGGTTTTGAAAATCAATAATTGTTTGGATACGCAAGTCGTTGCCTAATTGACGACCGAGCATGTCGTAAAACACTCCGTCACGCAAAGCCGCATCGGTAACAGTCATTTCTTGAATATTGAGTTCTGCAAAGGCGGCCATCATGACCGCTAGTCCTCCTGGAAACACGTCCATCCGATCGTTTTTCAGACCCTCTAGCCGTGCTTTTTTAATACTTCCTGCTGAAATGATCCGATTAGCCATAATTTGCATCTGTTCCAGTGTGATGGCATCAAGCGCAGCATTATCAGCAGAAATAACATCGCGAATAGATCGAGCCGATCCAGAAGTGCCAATAGCACTTTTCCATCCAATACTCTTGAGTTCTTGGCTGATTCTCTGGATTTCTGCACGAGCAGCATTGATTGCTGCCTGAAAATTTTTATGACTAATTTTGCCGCGTGGAAAAAACCGCATGCTATATGAGACACAGCCTAGATTGAGGCTTTCGGTGATTTCTGGTTGGATGTCGTGCCCGATGACAAATTCGGTAGAGCCGCCACCAATATCGATGACCAGCATATTTTCTGATCTGGGGGGCAGTGTATGCACCACACCGGTGTAAATTAATCGGGCTTCTTCGCGCCCAGCAATGATATCAATGGGAAAGCCCAGTTTTTCTTCAGCTTGCGGTAGAAATTGATCAATATTTTTAGCAACCCGAAAAGTATTGGTGGCTACCGCTCTCACTTGCTGGGGAGAAAATCCTCGCAGTCTTTCTCCAAATCTGGCTAAACAGTTTAAAGCTCGTTGCTGTGAGTCTTCATCCAGAATTTTGTGCTCGTCCAAACCCGCAGCCAAGCGAACCATCTCTTTAATGGAATCTACAACCTGCAATGAACCATTTTGAACATGGCATATTTGCAAACGAAAACTATTAGATCCCAGATCTACCGAAGCAAGCATATCTTGAGCAGTCATAACTGAATAATTTAAAACCGAGGAATGCCAATCTTACCTTATCCTGCTCATTTCTACCAAGAAGAGCTGACTACACTAGTTAAGCTTCTCAATTTTAAGTTGAAAAAGGGAAAAATAAATAAAAACGCTAAGCAAGAATGCTTAGCGTTTAAAATTGGTGGGTCCAGTGGGGATCGAACCCACGACCAAGGGATTATGAGTCCCCTGCTCTAACCCCTGAGCTACAGACCCGTGAAGTGCGCTATTTTAACCATCTCTTGCCTTCATTGCAAGAATATTAATAAAAAATCATCCGCATTGAGCGGATGATTTTGCTTTTAAACTAAAAAATACCCTTACTGCTTATTTTCATCGCTATCCAGGAAGCTCTTCAAGCGATCAGAACGTGTAGGGTGGCGTAATTTACGTAATGCTTTAGCTTCAATTTGGCGTATACGTTCACGTGTGACATCAAATTGTTTGCCAACTTCCTCTAAGGTATGATCCGTGTTCATATCGATACCAAAACGCATACGCAATACTTTTGCTTCACGTGGCGTTAAGCTTTCCAGTACATCTTTGGTGACTTCGCGCAGGCTGGAATACATGGCTGCGTCAGCAGGCGCTACATTGTTAGCGTCTTCAATAAAATCGCCCAGATGGGAATCATCATCATCACCAATCGGCGTTTCCATTGAAATCGGTTCTTTGGCGATTTTCATGATTTTGCGGATTTTATCTTCCGGCATTTCCATTAATTCAGCCAATTTAGCTGAATCAGCTTCTTCACCATTTTCTTGCAAGTATTGGCGTGAAATACGATTCATTTTGTTGATGGTTTCAATCATATGAACCGGAATACGAATGGTACGCGCCTGATCCGCAATAGAGCGGGTGATAGCCTGTCGGATCCACCAAGTAGCATAGGTAGAAAATTTGTAGCCGCGACGGTATTCAAATTTATCTACTGCTTTCATCAGACCAATATTACCTTCCTGAATCAGGTCTAAGAATTGTAGTCCACGGTTGGTGTATTTTTTGGCAATCGAAATCACCAAACGCAAGTTTGCCTGAATCATTTCCTGCTTGGCCGCTGCGGTTTCCTGCTCGCTTTTGACCATGTTTTTGTTGATCTGTTTCAGCTCATCCAGCGATATCTGCACCGCCTTTTCTAAATCAGCCAACTGCGTTTGCTTTTCAATAATGGCATATTGGAATCGACGCAAAGCTTCGTTCCACACGCGATTTAAGTTAAGCTCTTCGTTGACCCATTCCAAATCGGTAAGACGACCGCTGAAACTATTGATAAAGTATTCCCGATCCATATGAACACGATTTAACGCGATATCGCGAATTTCACGTTCCAACACCCGGATCTGATTCACTCGGCTGCGCAGGCTATCGCATAAACTTTCAATTTGACGTGTGGCGAAACGTACCTGCAATAGCTGCTCGGCAATTTCATTTTGCAATTTAAGATATTGGGCATCACTGCTGCCGTTAGCTTGTAAAGCAACCACCATTTCGTCATAGAGTTTCTGAATGTTGGCGAAATGTTCTAAGGTTTTCTGACGCAGTTCTTCCAGATTAGCCGAGGCTGCTAAAGCAGCATTTTCTTCATCATCGTCGGCATCATCTTCATCCAGATCATCTTCACTATCGCTGGTGTCTACGCTTACTTCTTCGTCCGCTTTTCCTAATCCGAGACCCAGCTCATCCAGAAGTTCTTCATGCGGGTCGACGATGGCTTCAACGACTTCATCAACTTTGATTTCATCATTACGTACGGCATCGATCAGAGCCAAAATTTCGGCAACAGACCCTGGACAAGCAGAAATAGCCTGAATCATATTGCGTAAAGCGTTTTCAATTTTTTTCGCAATGATAATTTCGTCTTCGCGTGTTAACAGGTCTACCTGACCCATTTCTCGCATATACATGCGCACTGGATCAGTTGTACGACCAAATTCATTGTCCGCATTAGACAAAGCCGCCTCAGCTTCAGCCACCGCATCATCATCGGTCATGTTGGCGGTATTGTCGCCCATCAACAGACTTTCTGCATCTGGTGCTTCTTCAGTAACTTGGATACCCAGGCCTGAAATCATGGAAACGATGTTATCGATCTGATCCGCATCTGACATTTCGTCGGGTAATGCATCGTTGATTTCAGCATAAGTAATGTAACCACGTTCTTTACCCTGAATAATCAGCTGGCGCAGGCGTGCACGTTGCTCTTCTACTGTAAGCGGACGAGTATCATCCTGCTCAGGATTGGTAGTCATCGTGGTTTTTTTTAAGGGTTGGTTTGCCATATTACACTCGGTATATTGGTCACAGTCAGACTGTGGTAATCGGTTATGAAAGCTCTCTAAAGTTGGTTAGATAGCGGTTTGGATGGACTTAACAGCAGCAATAACAGTTGTTTTTCGTCGGCGCTTAAAAGACCATGTTGGAGTTTGCGCTTCAACGCATCAATCTGCTGTGATTTAAGACTATCCAATAATTTTTGCATGCCTTGTTTAAAGGTTTCACAGTCATCCTCATTTCCTGCTTGCATGCTTTCTGCACTATTCAGGTAATCATGAATAATTTGTTGGATAACTGGTTCAAACTCGGTATTTCGCATCAGTTCCAATACGGCTCCCACATTTAATGGGATCACCGAGGCTTGTATGCGTTCAGCCAGCGCGGCGAGGCATGCGTATTCGCCATGCAGGTCTAAGTAATCTGGTATATCTATATATACGGCCCATTGCGGATTTATCAATAGGGCACGTATTTGCTTTTGCGCTAAAGACATCACTGGTGGCTGCCTAAAGGTATTTTGTGGCAGATGGTAGCTTTTGGCTTTAACTTTTTGCTGCTTAGGCTGCTCTTGTCCCAATAAATGAGCTAAATTATGCTCATCGATACCTACTTTCTGACTCAATTCCTGTCGCAATAGATAGGAAAGGGCAGGTGCCTTGATTTTACCTAGCAGCGGGCTGGCCGATTTTATCAGCTCAGCTTTTCCTTCCTGCGTAGATAAATCAATATGTTGAGTAAGTGTTTGCCACAAATAGACTGATAAGGGCAAACTTTGATGTATCAAGGCATCCTCAAATACCTGGATACCATTTGTGCGAACAAAGCTATCAGGATCGTGCTCAGGCGGTAAGAATAAAAAATGTAAAATCTTGTCATCTTTTAATTGCGGTAGGGCATTTTCCAATGCCCGCCATGCGGCTTTTCTTCCAGCTGCATCGCCATCAAAGCAAAAATAGATATGGTCGCTTTGGCGCATTAGCAAGCGTAGATGTTCAGCGGTAGTAGCCGTACCCAGGGCGGCAACTGCATAGCCCAGCCCAAACTGAGCCAGAGCAACAACATCCATATAGCCTTCTACCACAACTACACGTTGTGCTTCTCGGATGGCTGCTCGTGCCTCGTATAAACCGTAAAGATTATGGCCTTTATCAAATAATTCGGTTTCAGGGGAGTTAAGATATTTAGGTTCACCTTTATCTAATACCCGCCCACCAAATCCAATAACCTGACCTTTACCATCGCGGATGGGAAACATAATGCGGTCACGAAAACGATCGTAGTATTTTTCATCTTTGTTGATGATCATACCGGTTTTAACCAAAGCATTACTTGGATAGGGCTGAAACACTCTGGCTAATGTCTGCCAATCATCGGGAGCATAACCTAATCCATAATGAGAGATAACTTCACTACTCAATCCGCGTTGTTGCAAATAATTTTGGGCGCGAGAAGATAATTTTAATTGTTGCTGATAATAATCGGCTGCTGCGCTGGTGGTTGACTCAAGTGTCTGTTTTTGTTGTTTGTGGGCTTTGCGCGCTTCAGGGTTAACTTGACCAGCTTGTTTAGGCACAGTCATACCAATGCGATCGGCCAGAAACTGTACTGCATCCTGAAAGCCTAATCCTTGGTATTCCATGATAAAGCCTATGGCTGAGCCATGGGCGCCACAGCCAAAGCAATGGTAAAACTGTTTCGTGGGGCTGACTGTAAAGGAAGCCGATTTTTCTTTATGAAACGGACAGCATGCCATGTAGTTTGCCCCGCTTTTTTTCAGCGGAACAAACTCTTCAATTATATCGACTACATCGACTTTATTGAGTAAGTCATCGATAAATTCATTAGGAATCATGCTGAATCGGTCCAGTACAGCTAAGTTAAGTCAGTAAAAAATTGGGCTTCAAAGATGGTATAGCGAACAAAAATTTAAGCTAACATGTCTCTAATTTGTTTGCTAACTTCACTCATATCGGCTTTACCGGCTAATTTATTTTTTAACAGACCCATTACTTTGCCCATATCACTTGCTTGGCTGGCGCCAGTAGCAGAAATGGCTGCAGTAATTTCTGCAGTAATTTCTTCAGCGCTGAGCATTTTAGGCAAATATTGTTGTAATAGATCGATTTCAGCTTGTTCTTTTTCCGCTAAGTCCTGTCGTCCCCCATCGGTAAACATGCGCACGGATTCTTTGCGTTGCTTAACCATTTTGCTGATGATTGCCGTCAGTCGAGTATCGTCTACATCGATTCGTTCATCCACTTCGATTTGTTTTACTGCGGCCAAAGCCATCCGAATGGTGGATAAAGTGGCAGAGTCATGGTTACGAAGGGCGATTTTCATGTCATCTTGTAGTTTTTGCTTCAGGCTCATCATTATTCCTTGCAAATAGAGTGAAATTTCAACTGAGACCCAGACTGGATGAATGGTAATAATGGCAGGTTAGGTCTGCTTTGAAGAAACGATAATCAGTAAAACGTAAAAACCGCAAGCACAAAGCCTGCGGTATTCGTTACCTGATAATTAATGCTTTTAAGTAAAATGAAAGCAGTTAATTAATAATATTTAGGTGGTAATTGCTGGCTACGCAGACGTTTTTGTAAACGTTTTACCGCTGCAGCTTTTTTGCGTTTACGCTCAGTAGTTGGTTTTTCGTATGCTTCACGAGCACGCAGTTCAGTCATTAAACCAGTTTTTTCTACAGAACGTTTGAAACGGCGCATTGCAACTTCAAATGGTTCATTTTCTTTTACACGAATAGAAGGCATGTTTTTTCCAAATTAATTTCAATAATCAATACTAACGCATTGTTAGTCTAACAAATAATTAAATAGTGACCATACTGTGGTCTTGTGGTTTAAAGGCACCACCTAGCCAAGACAACATCACCTCCTAAGGTGCATTGAACATAGTATTTTAGTTTGAATTTAATACTATGGTAGTTATGATATACAGAATTTTCTGATTATCGTTGATTATCTCTATTTTGTCAATAAAGTACTTGTGCGAAAGTGGCTTGTTGTAGCATGCTTAAATTCTGCTGAGGCGTCGAATTTCTGGAATAGAGTGTAAATTCCGCATAATTTTATTTAGCTGGTCTAAATCTTTCACATGCAGGACAAAGCGAAACTCAATAAATCCATCAACCCCTTCAAGTTTTTTGGAAGTGGTTTCAACCGATTTGATGTCACCGCCGTTGATTGAAATAGCTTGAGCAATGGAAGCTAACAGCCCGTGACCATCAATGGCATAGATGCAAAGTATCGCCTGATAATTGTTGGCTTGAAGGACATCCCAGCTGGCATCTAATTGTATGTCTGGATCGGTCTTTAAGACATTGTTACAAGTATCTCGATGGATAATAATGCCTTGATCTTTGATTAATAGAGCTTTAATGTTATCACCGGGTATGGGGTTACAGCATTTAGCCAGATGGATATGTGACGATTCATTGCCACTGATGCTGATCGGACTCAATTTAATGGTATCGCTGAAATGTTCGCCAGCAAGTTCTGCAATATGCATGGCCACCGATACCGGTTTGAGCAATCCCATGCCAACGTCAGATAAAACATTTTCAAAGGTTGTATTTTTATTATTGAGATCGGCCAGGTATTTATCCTTTAAATCATCAGACAATAAAACGTTGGCAGGTAATAGGCTGGATAAAGCTTTCTGTAATAGTTTTTCGCCCAATTTAATGGCATCATAGCGATTCATTTTTTTGATTTGGCTTCGAATCGCACTGCGAGCATGACTGGAAACAGCAAAATCAAGCCAGGCAGGAGTGGGGCGACCTTCGCTGGAGGTAATAATTTCTACAACATCGCCAGTGTGTAATTTGGTGCGCAATGGCATTAGATTGTGATTAACTCGAGCAGAGACGGTGCGATTGCCGATATCGGTGTGCACTGCATACGCAAAATCAACGGGTGTCGCACCTTTAGGTAGAGTGATAATTTTACCTTTAGGCGTAAAAACATATACTTCGCTTGGAAATAAGTCAGTTTTGACATGTTCCAAAAATTCAATGGCATTAGCACTATGAGCCTGTAAATCCAAAATGCTTTGTAACCATTCATTTGTGCGCATCTGCGCCTGATCGAAGCTGGTTTGTTCGCCTTCTTTATATACCCAATAGCTTGAAATTCCTCTTTCAGCGATGATGTCCATTTCATAAGTACGTATTTGCACTTCTAAGGGTAACCCATATGGACCAACCAAGACGGTGTGTAAACTTTGATAACCATTATTTTTGGGAATGGCGATGTAATCTTTGATCCGACCAGGCTTTGGTTTATAAAGGTTGTGTAGCGCACCTAAAGCCGCATAGCAGGCAGGGATGTTGTTAACAATAACACGGAAGGTATAAAGATCCATCACTTCCGCAAAATGCAAATTTTTAGAGCGCATCTTCTCATAAATGCTGTAAAGATTTTTTTCCCGCCCTTTGACTTGTGCTTCAATATTGGCGCTCACAAGGCGTTGACTAAAAGCACGTAAAACTTTGCCTACAATGTCGTGTCGGTTTCGTCTGGATGATTGTATGGCTTTCTCAAGTACTTCGTATCGATGAGGGTAAAGATATTTGAACGATAAATCTTGTAATTCATGATACACGTAATTCAGACCGATGCGATTAGCCAACTGAGCATAAATCTCCATGGTTTCCTGCGCAATACGCCGTCGGCTGGATGGTTTTTTTGCCCCCAATGTCCGCATATTATGCAGACGATCTGACAGTTTTACGATGATAACCCGAATGTCTTGAGTCATAGCCATAATCAGTTTGCGGAAGCTTTCAGCTTGTGCTTCCTGCTGACTGTTATATTCTAATTTTTCTAATTTTGACAATCCATCGACCATGTTGGCAATTGATTGACCAAATTGTTGGGTTAATTGTTCTTTGCTGGTGCCCGTATCTTCTAAAACATCATGCAATACCCCAGCACACAATGCTTGGATATCAACATGCCACTCTGCCAATTGAGTGGCGACAGCTAGAGGATGGGTAATATAGGGCAGTCCACTATTACGAAATTGGCCAGCGTGAGCTTGGGCGCCAAATATGAAGGCCTGATTTAATAACTCAAGTTCTTCATTGCCCAGATATTTAGCTGTGCGAAATAATTTATTTTTGGCTTGATTGATAATAAGTTGATAACTTGACTCAATCTGTTGGCGGCATAAATCAAGTTGAGTTTGAAAATCATCACTGCTTTGAGTATCAATTTCTTCAAAAAATTTAAGTCCTACTGGTCCCAAATCAACCTTTAGAGGATTCGATTCCTGATAGGCTAAATCTTCAAATGCGGTTTTGATTAAAGCAGCAGCTAAAGCTTGTATCCGTTGTTGTTCTTTTGCCAATGCCGTGGTTATGGCAAAACTGCGTTTTAATTTAGACGTTTTGCCAAGATTATGGGCAATGTTGTAAATATAGGCGCAGCTTTCTTCCAGTATTTCCCAGCGTTCAATTTTGCCCAGATATTCAGTCTGGGCAAAAAGATCGCTTCGCCACTGATCTACAGGGGTAGCATAGGATATACTGGGCGCGAACATGGCGGAGTGCCTGAATTATTTTTTCTGATTTAACAATTCAGAGCCGATTTGTCCAGAGGCTATTTCACGCAAGGCAATAACCGTGGGTTTATCATGGTCTTCTTCTACCAGTGCAGTGGCGCCATTGGCTAACTGACGTGCGCGCATGGCTGCAACCATGGTTAAATCAAAATGATTTGAAATACGTCCGATGCAATCTTCTACAGTAATACGTGCCATTTTTAAATCCAGTTATAAAAAATAAAGTAAATATCAATTAAATTATTATTCAGATAAAATTTTCTCAATATTGCGATGTTGAGCTTTCGTGCGCAGACCAGCAGAACGGATAATGGCCAGAAGGTCGAGTTCTGCTTGATCTAATTCTTGATTAACAATAACATAATCAAATAGATAGCATTGTTCAATTTCTTCGCGGGCTTTACCCAAACGATATTGAATGACTTCCTGAGAGTCGGTACCTCGATTAATTAAACGTTCATTTAATTCTGCCATTGACGGCGGTAATATAAATATACTGGTTGCATCTGGTAATAATTGACGAATTTGAGCTGCTCCTTGCACATCAATTTCCAGAATAACATTAAATCCTGCTTTTTTCAGTGATTCAACGGCAGCAAGGCTGGTGCCATAGTAGTTGCCATATACCTGAGCGTGTTCGATAAAGGCATTGGCAGCAATCATTTCTTCAAATTCATTTTTGCTAACAAAATGATAGTGCACGCCATTTTGTTCACCCTCTCTTGGTGCTCTGGTCGTATGAGATATGGAGACACGGATATCTTGTTCACGGGAACTCAGGCGAGATACCAATGTGGTTTTACCTGTGCCGGAAGCAGCAGTAACAATGAAAATATGTCCAATTTGAAGCATGATACAAATTTATGGATTTCGGTGATTAATTATGCCACAACCGTGGGTAATGCGCTAATATCGTCTCGATACTCTTGCATAATCTTGCAATTGAAAGTCAGGCAACAGCCTTTCATTTAAAGTGATTTTCGGCTAAAATGCTCAATTCAATTTCCTGCTGATTGTCATGACCAAATTTATTTTTGTGACTGGCGGTGTGGTCTCTTCATTAGGTAAAGGCATTGCCGCTGCGTCTACTGCTACTATTTTGGAATCACGTGGTCTAAAAGTGACCATGTTAAAACTTGACCCTTATATCAATGTTGACCCGGGAACGATGAGTCCGTTTCAGCATGGCGAAGTATTCGTAACTGATGATGGCGCTGAAACTGATTTAGATTTGGGACATTATGAGCGTTTTATTGATGCTACTATGCAAAAACGCAATAATTTCACTTCTGGTCAGGTATATGAAAGTGTTATTCAGAAAGAACGCCGCGGTGATTATCTAGGTGGTACTGTTCAAGTTATCCCTCATATAACCGATGAAATTAAACGTAAAATTCACGAAGGTGCTGCTGGCTATGATGTTGCAATAGTCGAAATTGGTGGTACTGTTGGTGATATAGAATCTTTACCTTTTCTTGAAGCAATTCGTCAAATGCGTAGTCAACAAGGTCGCACGAATACCTTGTTTATTCATTTGTCTTATGTGCCTTATATTGCTGCTGCCGGTGAAATAAAAACTAAACCGACTCAGCACTCTGTTAAAGAATTACGTGAAATTGGTATCCAGCCTGATGTATTGATTTGTCGCATGGATCGTCCAATGCCGGAAGAGGAAAAGAAAAAGATTGCCTTATTTTGCAATGTTGAAGAACGTGCAGTAATCAGTTGTTATGATGTAGACAGTATTTATGAAGTACCTGGCATGTTACATGATCAGGGTATTGATAATATTATTTGTGAGCAATTACAACTGAATGTTCAGCAGCCGGATTTGACTGCCTGGAATAAAATTGTTTATGCAGTCCAGCATCCTAAGCATATCGTCCATATTGCCATGGTCGGTAAATATGTCGATCTGACGGAATCCTATAAATCTTTGTCTGAAGCTCTAAAACACGCAGGCATCAAGACTGAAACCAAAGTCGAAATACACTATATTGACAGTGAAGTTCTGGAAAAAGAGGGAACAGACTGTTTACAAGGTATGGATGCGATATTGGTCCCAGGTGGTTTTGGTACACGTGGTGTGGAGGGTAAAATCGCAGCTGTGCGTTATGCCCGCGAACACAAGATACCTTATTTGGGTATTTGTCTGGGGATGCAAATTGCTTTAATTGAATACGCTCGAGATATGGCTAATCTTCACGGTGCTAATTCAACTGAATTTGATTTGAAAACCGAACATCCTGTTGTCGCTTTAATTGATGAATGGCAAGATCGTGATGGACAGATAGAAAAACGCGATATTAATACCAATTTAGGTGGAACCATGCGTTTGGGTGCTCAGGAAGTGGAGTTAAAGGAAGGCAGCTTAGCTAAATCTATTTATGGTCAACAGTTTATTCGTGAACGTCACCGCCATCGCTATGAAGTGAATAATTTTTATTTGCCTCAATTGCAAGAGGCAGGTTTAGTTATTGGCGGTATATCTACTGGACATGAACATCTTGTTGAAGCCATTGAGTTGCCAGATCATCCATGGTTTTTTGCTTGTCAATTCCATCCTGAATTCACTTCAACACCAAGGAATGGTCATCCTTTGTTTACTGCATTTATTAAGGCTGCATTAGCTTATAAGAAATAATTTATCCCTTTTGTTCTAGTAGACTCTCTGAATCAGAGAGTCTTTTTTTATATGTAAATCAAATTATTATCTTTGCCAACTGTGCCTTCTTTTTGTATGATGATAAAAAATCATATAAACCAAATAGATATGAAGTCATTATACTTGAAAGAATTATTGCTTTTAATTGGAATTGGCATAGGGCTGTGGTGGTGGCAAAATGAAAATAGCCTTGAAACCAAAGCAGATACCAGCCAACTACAACAACAAGTTTCAGAATCATTCAAATCAATCAAAGAAAACCTAACCAAGCCTCCAACTAATGATATCTCTCGGCAACAAAATATCGTATCCATTGAACAGGCTCAAAGGGAAAATTTAGCTAAAACGCAAGTGATTGGAGAGGGTAAGGTGATTAAAATTTTACCGGATGATAATCAAGGTAGTAGACATCAGCGTTTTATTCTACAGGTGCCAAGTGGCACGATATTGATAGTGCATAATCTGGAATTATCTTCGCGATTACCAGATCTACAAAATGGGGATACTGTATCATTTGCTGGGGAATATATAAAAAATAAACATGGAGGTTTTGTGCACTGGACACATCATGATCCATCTAGTCATCACGAGGCAGGGTGGTTAATATATCGTGGGCAAAAGTATCAATAAATGAATATTATATTGGTTTAACATAGCATATAATCATTTTATTAAACACACTAAAGGATAAATAATGGACAATCTTTCTCAATTACGGACTATGGGCAATATTCTTGCACAAAATTGGTGGATTATACTTTGGCGGGGCATTGCGGCTTTAATTTTTGGCTTAATCACATGGTTTAATCCAGTCATCACCCTGTACGTCATGGTAATTTTTTTTGGTGGATATGCTTTTGTAGATGGTGTTCTAGGTATCATCATGGCGATACGAGGACGACATTATCATCATAAATGGTGGCTACTGTTGATTTGGGCTCTGGCAAACTTATTAACTGGTATTTTGACTTTCTTCTGGCCGCTTATCACCATGGTAGTTCTCACCGAAATTATTGCCATTTGGGCGATTATTTCCGGGTTATTACAAATTTTCACTGCAATTGGTTTACGCAAAGCTATTCAAGGTGAGGGATGGATCGTATTGGGGGGTATTCTTTCTATACTTTTAGGTATTGTACTAATTATCAATCCATTCGAGGGTGGCATTGCCTTAACCTGGGCATTGGGTATTTATGCAACAGTATTTGGTATCATTACTGTGGTACTGGCTTTTTGGGTAAGACGCCATGCCAAAAAAGGGTATTAAACCAAGCTTTGTGGTATCCCTTATAATGCCTTAAAGAGGTTAGTTTTATGATTGATGAAATAGTGGCTATTCAGTTGATCAACTAAGCCTAACTAAGAGAAAAAGATAATTCTCATTTGATTTAAAAAGATGTCTGTATTTCAGTACAGACATCTTTTTAGTTTCTAGATTTACAGTAAATTATGTTAAAACTTTAGCCATAGCCTGAGCAACATAATCAATGTTTTTGGTATTTAACCCAGCGATACACATGCGACCATTTTCTACAATATAGATACTGAATTCACTTTGTAATCGAGCTACTTGCTCAGAATTCAGCCCTGTAAAACTGAACATGCCTCTTTGTTTGGTGAGAAAACTAAAATCTCGTCCAGGAATGCTAGATTGCAACACCTCATGAAGACGGAAACGCATTGCATGAATTCTCTCACGCATTTCAGTGACTTCTTGTTGCCATTGATTGAAAAGATCAGCATTGTTGAGTACTTGATCAACGATATAATTGCCATGTCCCGGTGGGCTGGAGTAAAACCGACGAATAATAAATTTGAGCTGACTTTGCACAATTTTTGCTTGTTCCTGATTTGGACAGACCACACTTAGAGCGCCAACTCGCTCTCCATATAAAGACATATTTTTAGAAAAAGAATTGCTGATATACAGATACAAGCCTAAATCTACTGCTTTGCGAATGGCATAAGTATCTTGCTCCAGATCATCACCCAAACCTTGGTAAGCAAAATCCATAAAAGGAATCAGTTTTTTTTCTTTGATGATGGTGAGTAATTCATCCCATTCTGAAGCAGTTGGATCAATACCTGTGGGGTTATGGCAACATGGATGTAATAAAATAATATTTCCTGCATCAAGTTGCTGTAGAAATTGTTTCAATTCCTCAATTTTTAAACCGTTTGTTGCTGGGTCATAATAGGGATATTTTTTGACTGTGAATCCAGCACCTTCAAAGATACTGATGTGATTTCCCCAGGTGGGATTGCTGACATAGATGTTTGCTCGTGGAAACCACTGATGGATAAATTCTGCACCTACTCTGAGTGCACCAGAACCACCCAAACTAGCAATGGTGGCTATCCGTCCAGATTGAACAGCTTCATGTTGGGTGCCAAATAAAAGGTTTTGACAGGCCTGACGATATCCTGCCAGACCATCCATGGGTAAATAATTGTGAGGTATGTTTTGCTGTGCTAATTGCTTTTCAACAGTTTTAACACATTCTAATATGGGTAAACGACCTTCATTATCATAATATACTCCCACTCCAAGGTTTACCTTATTGGGATTAGGATCTACATTATATTTATCGATTAGACCCAGAATAGGGTCTCCAGGATAGTATCTGACATTTTGAAACATTTCAGTTCCTTAAAACAGCAATATTATTTAGTATGAAAAAAATGAAACTGCTGTAGTACAATTTACTACAATTGTAATTAAATGTCTTAACTATTTTTAAATTCTGCCGATTACTTTTTTACAAAGACCAAATCCCACACACCATGTCCCAATCTTTTCCCTCTGCTTTCAAATTTTGTTTCAGGGCGATAGGTCGGTTTAGGCGCAAAATCATCTGCCGTATTGTTTAATTCATCAAAGCTTCTCAGTACCTCTAACATTTGTTCAGCATACTCTTCCCAGTCAGTAGCGAGATGAATATAGCCATTTGATTCAAGCTTGGGGAGTAATTGTTCAATAAAAGGGCGTTGAATCAGGCGGCGTTTATGATGTCTTTTTTTCTGCCATGGATCAGGGAAAAAAATATGAATACCGTGTACACTATCACTATCTAGCATATTGTTGACTACTTCTACTGCATCATGACGCATAACTCTGATATTAGAAATATTTTCTTCTTGAATCAGTTTTAATAAATTACCCACGCCAGGACCATGAACGTCGATTGCCAAAAAATCCAGTTCTGGTAATCTCTGAGCGATAGTTACAGTTGCGGTGCCCATTCCAAAGCCAATCTCAACTATTTTGGGAGCTGTTCGCTGGAAAGTGCTATTTAAGTCAATTTTATGAGGGCAATAATCTACGCCAAACTTAGACCATTGCGTATCGATGGCACGCTGTTGAGCAGCTGTCATGTGTCCTTGACGTAAAACAAAACTCTTTATATTTCGGCGATTTTGCAGGTTTTCACTCGGATCTAATTCAATATTACTCATAAAGTTACTTCATCTTTAATTTTTTAAATTAATCACTATTCTTCAAAGTTATTTTTTATCATTAACAGACTAGAAATGGTGCTAATGTCTCTTTAAGCACATCAGACGAGATGTTATCTATTAATTTCGCTTGACCAAGCTTTTCAAGGATAACAAAACGTAATTTGCCGTCATGGATTTTTTTATCATGACTCATATGGTTAAGCCACGCATCAAATGGCATCATAGGTGGCGTAGTTGGCAGTTTAGCCTTTTTCAGTAAATTCACAACTCTTCCAGTGTCATCTGGAGTTAAATAACCGATAATTTCAGATAAACGACAAGCAAGTACCATCCCCACAGCAACGGCTTCACCATGTAGCCAATTACCATAACCCATTTCTGCTTCTATTGCGTGAGCAAATGTATGTCCCAAATTCAGCAGAGCACGTATCCCATTTTCTTTTTCATCCATGCTCACGATGTCTGCTTTCATTCTACAGCAGTGGTGTACGGCATACGCCAGTGTAGCTTGATCTAATACCATCAAATGTTCAATATTTTTTTCAAGCCAACTTAAATATTCAATATCTCCGAGCAAAGCATATTTTATGACTTCAGCCATACCTGCAGAAAATTCACGCTGAGGTAATGTACTAAGCGTATTTAAGTCAATCAACACGGCTTGCGGCTGATAAAAGGCCCCAATCATATTTTTTCCCAGAGGATGATTGATGGCTGTTTTCCCTCCAACCGAAGAGTCAACTTGACTAAGCAGTGTGGTCGGAATTTGAATGAACGGGACGCCCCGCTGATAAGTTGCTGCTGCAAAACCGGCCATATCCCCGATAACGCCTCCACCCAAAGCGATAAGTGTGGTTTGACGATCAGCGCGATTTTGCATTAAACCATCATAAATTAAATTCAAGGTCTGACCGTTCTTATATTTTTCTCCATCTGGCAAAATAATGTTTGAAACTTCACAATTAAATTGCTTAAAGAAATTTTGCCAACATGAGAGGTAAAGTGGAGCAATGGTGTCATTGCTGATAATCACTACCTTTTTTCCAACAAACGAAGCAAAAGTTTTGGCAGGATGCTGGATCAGATCCGTATCAATAAAAATAGGGTACTGATGTGAAGGTGTCGTAACCGTTAATGTATACATAGCACTCATGAAAAAGTTAAAGATTAGGGTGGTGAAATATAGTGCTCAATCTGTCTATGTTTTCGTTAATACATGAATCATTTGCTTCAATAACCAAATGCGCTGTATCGCGATATAAACTATCCCGTTGCGCATAAAGTTGCTGTAACTTATTTAACGGATCTGAAACTTGAAGTA
Organism: uncultured Neisseriaceae bacterium; assembly: GCA_945267035.1. Lineage (GTDB taxonomy): Bacteria > Pseudomonadota > Gammaproteobacteria > Burkholderiales > Neisseriaceae > Snodgrassella. The sequence continues at coordinate 19,966 of CALYOS010000015.1, forward strand.
GGGGACGGTTTTTGTCATGTTGAATGCGGGATAAGAGAATATGTGGAAGTGCATGTAAATAGACCACATAGCCATTTTTTTTTAGTTTATGCCGATTGTCTTCATGCAGAATCGTACCACCACCGGTAGCTATAATAATATTTTCTAATTGAACCAGTTCATGAATAATGGCTCTTTCTCTAGAACGAAAGCCTTCTTCACCCTCCAATTCAAATATGGTAGGTATTGAAACACCAGTTCGCTCGCAAATAACCTGATCGCTATCATAAAAATCAAGTTGTAAAGTATTGGCAAGTTGCCTGCCTAAGGTTGTCTTACCCGCCCCCATTAAGCCAACTAAAACTAAATTACCAGATCTATTGTTCATATGTCGCATTGTAACTGAGAGTGGATCTTTATGCATCTCTAGCAAAAAAAGCGTAGAAAATATTTCTGAATCAAATCTGATGCTGACTAATCAAATTAGAAATTATTGCAACCAAAATAAACAATAGTTCTACAGCTTTTATTTTATATATGCCATTTTGGAAGATATCGACCTAAGCGTTTTATTCACCATTAATTCTGACTCTAACTTAAAGTAGAGCAACGGTTGAGAAGATATCATTAAACTTATAGTTTTCCAGCTTTGATGGCTTATAAGATTGAAGTAAAAAATTAGCAAAAAAAAGCTAGTCTGAAGTCCAGGCTAGCTTTGTGTTTTATTTATATAGTTTAGTATTGTAAAGAATAGTCGTTACCTGATTCTACGATACGAGGAGTGATGAAAACCAACAGCTCGTTACGTTGATGAACTTTCTTCTTATATTTAAATAGATTACCAACGCCTGGAATGTCACCTAATAAAGGAACTTTGCTAGTACTATTTTCATTATTTTCGTTATAAATACCACCAATAATTAAAGTACCGCCATTTTCAATCATGGCTTGTGTCACCACATTGCGTTTTTGCATACAGATATCGCCATTTCTTGTAATGGATGCATCTAAGTTTGTACAAGCAATAGGACGATCATTTTGTACATCCAAGGTCATGATGATGTTACCATCTGGCGTAATATGCGGTACAACTTTTAAGCCCAAAACTGCATCTTTAAAGCTCACAGATGTACCACCGTTTGCTGCAGTCTCTTGGTAAGGTACCTCGTAACCAGATTCAATTTTCGCTTCTTTGCGATCCTGAGTTAGGACACGTGGTGACGAAATGATTTTACTTTTGCCTTCGGACTGAGATGCAGACAGTTCAAGTGCCAATGCCCCAGATGCGAATTCATGCACCAGTGACACGACAGAAGTCGGATTAGCCACACCAAGATTGATATTAGGGCTCATATTGAAGGCATTGCCGCCAGAAGGCTTTTGATTCAGGATTGAGCCATCGGTTGGTAACTGACCATTCCAGGTATTTTTGCCCCATTTAGAATAGCCGAACTTTGTACCTAGTTCACGTGCATAGCCATCAGTGGTTTCCACAATACGCGCTTCGATCAACACTTGCTGAGAAGGAACATCCGTTTGTGCAATAAGTTTTTCAAATTTTTTAATGACTTGTTCAACATCGGTAATAATTAAGGTATTGGTACCTGGATCGGTCAAAGCGCTACCACGAGAGGATAAAATGGTTCTATCCGATCCCGTGCTATTACTACCTTGACTTAAGTTGAGAATTTTCTCGAAATCATCTACTTTACGATATTTTAATTTAAAACTTCGAGTAATGAGTACGCCTTTATATTGGTTTTCTTGCTGAATACTTTCAATATTATTCTGTTCGGCTTGTGTAACAATGTTAATCACATTGCCATTACGCTTCATATAAAGATTTCTGGATTCTAATACCAAGTCCAAAGCTTGATCCCAAGGTACATCTTTTAAAGATATCGTCATTTTCCCATTGACAGCATCACTGGCTACAATATTTGTGCCAGACTCTTTCGCCAAAATCTGTAAAATGGTGCGGACGTCAATATCTTGAAAGTCTAAAGATATTTTTCTGCCTTTAAAAGATTTGTTATGGGCTTGTAACGCTTGACTGGATTGGTCGATTTTATTATCGACTTTGATTACTAAGCTATTACCTTGTTTGAGTTGGTTATAATCCCAACTGCCCCGCATTTGCATACTTATTTCAGTATCATTGCCAATTCGGCGTAATCTAACCGATTGAACTGGCGTGCTAAAATCTGCAACATCTAGATTGCGCTGTTGTTCTGCTTTAAGCGGTATATTTTTAAATGTTAGTGTCAGACTACCTTGTTTTCGTTTGATGGTGGGTTCTACTCCACCAGATATGCCGGTTATTGAAATTAAACCACTGTCATTGGCGCCTTTTTTGAAATCTATATTGACTGAAGATGAATCTGTTGACACGATTCCATTGCCATTTGTATATGAACCATTATAGTTTTCGTTGTTAACAACAATGTTATTAGCTGGAGCATACGGAGACGGTACTGATGGTAAAGCGTTTTGTGGGTATTCGGATGTATTTTTAGTCTTTGCTGGCACTGACTGTTGTACATATATCCAAACTTCATTGCCTTTAATTCGAGCATTGTATTGACCTGGCTGATTTAGAGATAGTAGAAGTCGAGTCCGATCCCCTGTCTGTCCTGCTTCAATTTGTTTAATCAACTTATCATCAAATTTAAGTAAATTTTGTGGCAGAGATACGCCGGTTTTAGCGAAATCCAGGGCAATGCGAGCTGGGCTCTCGGTCGTAAAACCGCGTGGTAATGCAACATCCTCATCAAACTGAATTTTAATTAAACGCTGTTGGTTAGGTAATGAGCCAAGGTTAATGGCTGTAATATTACCCGCCCAAATATTCTGACTCATCAGCCCTAGGCTTAATGTAGATAATAGAGATATGGTTTTGATTTTCATGTTAATACCTTATGATTTAAAGCTTAAATATATTTTTGGGATTTGCCGATATAAACCACATTAAGCCTAGTTAGCTTGTAACGGCAAACTATTTTTTCTGTCAATCCATCTTCCAGTGGCATCTTCAATTGATTCATTAAGAATAATCTCATCGCTGGTGATGGCGATAATACGACCATAATCTTGCCCGAGATAATTACCGATTTTAACGGTATAGACATGACCATTTGCTTCAATAAAGGCTGATGGTGATCTATCTTTACTATTGATCATGCCTACGTAACGAAGTTTTTCTAGTGGTAATTCTTCCAAAACTTCTTTGGGTCTGTTTGTATCAGGCGCATCGGTGCTCTGTATTCCTGCTTTCAGTCTAGCTGGATCAAACATATTGTACCGAGGTTGAGGTGGAGGAGTATATGATGGTTGCAGATTCAGCTTTGTGTATTGAGGTTTAGCCAAATTTGTTTTCGCTTGTTGGCTCGTCTCATTCATCCAGTTTTGCAAGTCTTCATTGGTTTCAGAACAGGCGCCTACTGTAAAAAGACAAGCCCATAATAGGTATTTGTTCATAATTAATCCATGGTTTTAAGTAGTAAATTTAGATGTCGGTTAATTCGATGTTTACTACTTTTATTTTTTTGCAGATTGCCCTTGAATTTCATTGTCGTTTAAGGCTTTATAAGTATTCGCTACTGCGACAAGGGTAAATTTGTCATCTTTTCCATTTCGATTCAAAACAATGGAGTTAATGGTAACAATGCGTGATAATTTTCCAATATCTCGGACAAACTGTGTAATCTGATTATAATCGCCAGTTATGGTGATATTGTAGGGTAAAGTTTCTATGACTTGTTGCCCTTGACCATCAGCAGAATTGGTATGAATAGCGGGTGCAGGTGTAATGCTTTCCATTGCCAGCCCATTTTTACTGGCACATTCATGCAATTCTTGTAAAAGATTCGGAATTTCGGCTGTGGTTGGCAGTTGTTTTAATAGTACTTGAAATAATCCATTGATCTGATCCAGTTCAGCTTTTAATTTATCCAAATTAGCAGCTTTTGCACTTTTATCAACATAACTTTCTTTCAGAGTTTCCTCTTCTTGTTTCAATTGATTAATTCTTTCGCTAGAATCACTATAGATAAAAAGATAGGCTAAAATCACGATGACTACAATAATGACTGCACCCATTCCTAACTGGACGAGACGACTTTGATAAGGCAGATTTTTAAAATCTATCGCTTTAATATTAATGTTTTTGGCCATGTTGCGCTGCTCCATTAATTAGACGCTGCTGTTGTTGGTGCACTAGCTGGTATTTCACCGCTAGCTGATAAAGTCTCACTTGAAGCTACCTGAACATCTTGATTGTTATTAGCTGAGTTTGAGTTGATATCAGCAGCTTGTTCTTGCTGTAAAGCTTCAAGTTGACCAGGGTTATTATTCAATTCAACTTTTAAAGTGAACTCTTGCAGATTATTAACACGTTTCATGTTAAGTAATTGTGGTGTACCAAATAGTCTACCTGGAAGGGCTGACATGAAATTTGCGATACGAGTTTCGCTATAGGCTCTGCCCGTAATGATATAGGTAGACGGATTTTGTGCTGCAATGCTGGTTATATACAAACCTAATGGGGTGAGTGTGTTTAGTGTGTCCAGGATATAAGCAGCTTCAAAACGTCTGTTAGATAATTCTTCAACCTTCTTTTGTCGAGCAATAAAATTATCACGTTGTTGATTAAGCATAGCGATCTGATCAATTTCATCATTCAGTTTTTTGATACCATCTTGAAGATCTTGTACTCGTTGTTGTTGGCTACTAATCATGGTATCAATCACAAAATAGCCGAAGCTGGCTAAACCGATGCCTATCAATGCAGCTGCTAGCATAATGGTTTGAAACTGTTTCTTCTTTTTAGCCAGCAAAGCTTCACGATATGGAAGTAAATTTATTTTAATCAATGGCAGCATTTTATAATCCTTGTACGGCTAATCCAAAAGCAACGGTTAATAAACCGCATTGTTGGTGCAATTTTCCATCATCAATTCTGTTGTCATTTTGCGCTATGAGCACTGGATTGAGAAATTGGGTAGAAATATTGGTTTGCTGTTTTACTTCTCTTGCAAAATCATTGGCATGATTATCTTCAAAACCAAATACCATGATTTCTTCTATATCGTTTTCCTGACTGGCTGAAGTGAAATAGAACTGTAAAACCCTTTGTATTTCTTGTGTAAACTGTTGTTTAAATGGCTCAATGACTGTTTTGTCATAGTCTTCAGGTTTTGAGTTTCTAAACAATACATCCCATGCTTCATCGTCTGTAAGCTGATAATTGCGTCTTATTGACTGGATTAAGTGCTCATAACCAATACTCATTTCCTGTTTATACAACATAACACTATTACGCATTATAATGGCTTGAGTTCCATTTAAATCAATGTTAAACACCGCGACGCATTGATCAGCTAATTGAGGTTGTTCCGCGTTAATGAAGCCAATTGCTGCATTCATGATGGCGACTAAATCAACGTCCATTTGCGTAGGTGTGATATCTGCATCTGCAAACACATCCATGATCAGGTTAACATCTTCGCGTTTGGCGCTGACCAGCATGACTTGTTCAATACCTTCAGCATCGGTCATGATGTTTTGGTAATCATAGCTGGCTTCATCCAAGGATTCATACTGACTTAATTCCATCATGACTTGTTCTTCTTCGGTATACTCCAGATCTGGGTCATGTGAAATAACTTGGATGTTGGTTAACTTTTGTGGAATGGAGACGATAATATTTTTACAATTACTTTGCAGTCGATCTTTTGCTTGTTGTAAATGAGCAACAAATTCATTATGATCTTCGATACTACCGTTATCGATAATATTTTTAGGTAAAGGCACAATAACGTATTTTTCGAGATAAAATTGATTTAAACTGCGAGCACTCAATAACACCATATTGATACTTTTGTCAGTGAAATTGATACCCAGAGATTGCCTCGAAGAAGCTGTTACCACCTTCTTATTCTTTGAATTTTGTTTAAATTTTTTCACTTTCATGAAAGGACTTTCTGTCTTGTAATTAATTAAGTGATACTAACTGTTCAAGGATTAAAGGTTGCATTTCTAACACAATTAGATACAAAGTTTACTTTATTTTTAATATATTTCGCAGCCATTAAATGAAATTTAATTAACTATGATTAAAAAAATACTACTTTCTGCTATCGGTTTGTTTGTTGGTCTAGGACTTTTTGCTATAGGTCTGGTGGCCATTGCTGTATTTGTAACTTATCCGAAGCTACCTTCGTTGGAAGCAGTTACGCATTATCAGCCTAAAATGCCCATGGAAATTTATTCTTCAGACGGCAAACTTTTGGGTCAATTTGGTGAAGAACGCCGGGCGTTCACCAAGATTGAGGATTTTCCTCAGGTTCTTAAAGATGCAGTTGTTGCTGCTGAAGATAAGCGGTTTTATGAACACGGTGGTGTTGATGTGATTGGTATTGCCCGTGCATTAATCATGAATATGACCGGTGGAGTGCAGTCTGGTGCCAGTACAATTACGCAACAGGTAGCCAGAAATTTCTATCTGACTAACGAACGTACTTACACACGTAAATTTAACGAAGCACTACTTGCCTATAAAATTGAGCAGCATTTAACTAAAGATCAAATTCTAGAACTGTATTTTAATCAGATTTATCTTGGTCAACGATCTTATGGTTTCACTGCTGCAGCACAAGTATATTTCAATAAACCGGTGCAAAATTTGGATTTGGCTGAAGCCACAATCTTAGCCGGATTGCCAAAAGCGCCTTCTACTTTTAATCCTATTGTTAATCCGAAAAGAGCCAAACTACGTCAGCGCTATATTCTTAATAATATGGTGGAACTGGGTAAGATTACTCAGGCACAGGCTGATGCGGCTTTCAATGAACCTTTGCATTATCAACATTATCAACAACCCATAAATCAAAATGCGTTGTATGTTGCAGAAATGGTTCGTCAGCAAATGATTGAGAAATATGGGGATGCGGCCTACACGCAAGGTTTCCGCGTATATACTACTGTTGATTCTCAGGAACAAGCTGTCGCGACTCAGGCTTTGAGAAAAGTTTTGGCCAATTATGATAGAGGCTCTGCTTATCGTGGCGCAGAGGGTTTTTTTGATTTAAGTAAAATTCCTGAAGATAGTCGGGTTGAAGAGATTGAGCAATTTTTGGTTTACAGATCGCCTGTAGATGGGATGGTACCGGCAGTGGTAACGGCGATTAATTCCAATTCGATTGCGGTATATATCGGTGGAATTGGCGAGGTGAAGATAACTGGAAATAGCTTTAACTGGATAAAACGCGCAATCAATAATCAGTCTATGGGCGAAAATGCGCTTAAGGTGGGCTCTGTGGTACATGTTCGCGGAGATGGTAAAAACTACCGCGTTGTACAGCAGCCTGAATTACAAGGTGCCTTAGTGGCTATAGATGCGCAAAGCGGAGCGGTAAAAGCTTTAGTTGGTGGATATGATTTTAATCGCCGTAAGTTCAATCGAGCTACTCAAGCAAAACGTCAGCCTGGATCATCATTCAAACCCTTTATTTATTCAGCAGGGATCTCTAAAGGGTTTACTATGTCAACGATGGTCAATGATGCCCCAATTTCAATACCGGGGATGGGGCCTGGAGGTCGGGCTTGGACGCCTAAAAACTCAGACGGTCGCTATGCAGGTTTTATCACTTTAAGACAAGCATTGACGGCATCTAAAAATATGGTCTCTATCAGGGTATTGATGGCTGTAGGTGTTGATTACGCTAAGCAATATGTTCAAAGATTTGGATTTAAGGCTGATCAAATTCCAGCAAGTTTATCTATGGCTTTAGGAAGTGGAGAAGTCACTCCCATGCAAATGGCAGAGGGATATGCAGTTTTTGCTAATGGTGGTTATAAAGTATCCAATTATGTGATCGATAAGATTTACGATAGTAATAATAATTTGCGTGCACAAATGCAACCTTTGGTTGCCAAGAAAAATGCACCTTTGGCGATTGATCCGCGCAATGCTTTTGTTTTGTATCACATGATGATGGATGTGGTGAATTTCGGTACTGCACGCCAAGCCAGTTCTCTAGGTAGAAGTGACATCGCGGGTAAAACCGGAACCACTAATAACAATAAAGATGCCTGGTTTGTTGGTTTTAATCCTAATTTAGTTACCGCTGTTTATATTGGCTTTGATCGTCCGCGCAGTATGGGACGTTCTGCTTTCGGTGGTACGATAGCGCTGCCAGTATGGCTTGAATATATGCGTTATGCTCTTAAAGGTCAGCCAAATGTTAAGATGCCAGTTCCGGCAGGAATGGTTCAACGAGGTCGAGATTATTACCTTAATGAGTTCCAATCTACTAATCCTGATTTACCTCTGGATAATCGTGCAGATGGTCCCGTGAATGGTGGTGGAAGTGAGGATGATGGAGGTAGTGATAACCCTGACGATGGTTCAACCGATCTAGTATCACCGACACCATCTCCTGCACAGCCAGGTCAAAATGCTCCGCTGGACTCTTTGTTCTAGTTTTTTGAGGCTTTTTGTTTATGTAACAGGTAATCTGAAAGAGATTACCTGTTTTTTTATCTATGAGGTCATTATTCCAGTTTTATTTGATAGCCGTTGCTAGGTGTTGATTGTCAGGATTCTGATGCAGGTATATTTTAAGGATAAGATTTTATCGGCTTCAATGGAGTCAATTGAGAATAACTTTTCGGGAAGAGTTGCGATCTACTGATTGAATTTTAAGTAAGTTTAAATTGAGATTTTGTGGTTTTAAATTGATCAATTTTGTTATTAATAATCTGTTTATTTATAGCAGATATTATTTAATTTTTTGGTTAAATTGATCAATATTATGCTTTAATATTAAAGTATATTGTGATTAAATATTAATAATTTAAAAATAATTTAAATGTATTTTGAGGTGGGAGGATTGAAAATGAGTGAGCATGCTATTCCATTATCTCAGCAAGTTGAGATAGATTCAGGATCAACAAATTCATCGTTGCCAGTGTTTGAAAATAGTGTGCTTAAATACTCTGGAAAACGAATTAGTGATGAAGATTCCTGCTACGCACCTTTACCAGAAAGTTATCCTTATCGAACACGAATGCGGCGCACGACTTATGAAAAAGAAAAGGCGAAATTGCAAATAGAGCTTTTAAAAGTGCAGAGTTGGGTTAAGGAATGCGGGCAAAAAATTGTTGCTTTGTTTGAGGGCAGGGATGCTGCAGGTAAGGGAGGAACGATTAAACGTTTTATGGAACATTTGAATCCTCGTGGTGCCAGAGTGGTAGCTTTGGAAAAACCTTCTGAAACTGAGCGAGGACAATGGTATTTTCAACGTTATATTGAGCGTTTACCTACAAATGGTGAAATCGTTTTTTTTGATCGTTCCTGGTATAACCGTGCAGGTGTTGAAAGGGTTATGGGATTTTGTCAGCCACATGAGTATCTGCAATTCATGCGTCAAACACCTGAGTTGGAAAGAATGCTGGTAAATAGTGGCATACATTTGTTCAAATTTTGGTTTTCGGTATCGCGGGATGAGCAGCTACGGCGATTTATTTCCCGTCGAGATGATCCGTTAAAGCATTGGAAGTTGTCACCAGTAGATATACAATCTTTGGATCGTTGGGACGATTATACTGCCGCTAAAAATGATATGTTTTTTCATACTCATACCGGCGACGCGCCATGGACTGTGATTAAATCTGATGATAAGAAGAGAGCAAGAATTAATTGCATACGTCATTTTCTATCCCAATTGGATTATCCAAATAAGGATATTAAAGCGATTGGAACGGTGGATAATTTGATTGTGTTACAACCCCAAACTCAATTCAAGATTTCTACTGATACTCATATTGGTTAAGCGGAAACTTATTTATTTCTACTGTAATAGGATTAGTGTTGATTAGTGTATCTGTAATTGAAATTATATTTTGCTAAATCTTATCTATGTGTATGATGTGGTCTGCACCCTATTTTAAGTTAAATTGTCTTTTTAGAAGTTTGTTGTATGGATATTAATCATTATATTACCCAAATTGCTAAAGCAGCTAAGGATGCTTATTTTGAACTGTCAACGGTGTCGACGGCACAAAAAAACAAAGCTTTGGCGTTGATGGCTGAGGGATTGATTGCTAATACCGGTGCGATACTTGAAGCCAATCGACTGGATATGGAAGCAGCACAAGATAAAGGTCTGGCAGACTCTTTACTAGATCGTCTTTTGCTAACTGAAAAGAATATTCAGGCAATGGCACAAGGTGTATTGCAAGTTATGGCGCTTCCAGATCCGGTGGGTGAAATGGATGATTTTCGCACCTTGCCCAGCGGGATTACCTTGGGCAAAATGCGTGTGCCGTTAGGTGTGATTGGGATAATTTATGAATCTCGTCCGAATGTGACGCTAGATGCCGCCATTTTGTGCTTAAAATCTGGTAATAGTTGTGTTTTAAGGGGGGGGAGTGAAGCCATCAACAGCAATAAAGCCATTGCCGCAGTTATTACAGCAGCTTTACAGCAAGCAGATTTGCCTAAAGCAACCATTAGTTTGATTACAGAAACGGATCGAGCTGGCGTGGATGTGTTATTGCAGCTACCACAATACATTGATGTCATTATTCCACGTGGTGGCAAAGGATTGGTACAACGAGTTAATGAAAAAGCTCGCGTGCCCATCATTAAACATCTGGATGGCATTTGCCATGTTTATATCGATGCTGATGCTGATGCTGATATGGCTGTAAATATTGCTGTTAATGCCAAAACTTCACGTTATGGCACTTGTAATACGATGGAAACATTACTGTTGCATCAGCACCGAGCTGCAGAGCTATTACCCATACTACAGCAACAATTTGCTGCAAAAAACGTACAACTGCGCGGTTGTGCAGAAACCCAACAAATTTTGCAGGATAAGGTCTGTGCTGCAACTGAGGAAGATTGGTCTACAGAATATTTAGCGCCGATTCTTTCTATCAAGGTTGTGAAAGACATTAATGCTGCGATTTGGCATATTAATCATTACGGTAGTCATCATACTGACAGTATCGTGACCAATAACTATGCCAATTCTCAGTTATTTTTGCGTGCGGTTGATTCCAGTAGTGTCATGGTCAATACTTCTACGCGTTTTGCAGATGGTTTTGAATATGGGCTTGGAGCAGAAATTGGTATTTCTACTGATAAGATCCATGTTCGTGGACCAGTGGGGTTGCATGGTTTAACTAGTCAGAAATGGATTGTTTTGGGTCATGGAGAGGTGCGTTCTTAGCTACGGTTTTTAGCTAGAAATTATTCGAATTAATGATATGATATTGTTGTTGCATATGGAATAAATTAAACTTAACTAAATCTGACTTATTTTGGTTTTATAATGGTTTGATAATAATAGTTTAACTAAGGAATGCAGGTCTAATTTAATTCAAAAAGTAGAAGTTGAATGAGTGAGGTTATTTTCTAATCAATTTTGAAGTTTATGGGGCATTGAGTGAAACGTATATTATTGTTTTTAGCGACTAATTTCTCAATTATATTGGTAATAAACGTTGTTATTTCTGTTTTTGGACTGACAAAATACTTCCACGATATCAAACTTTTATTGGTGGTATCGGTGATTGTGGGGTTTTCTGGTTCATTCATTTCTTTATTGTTGTCAAAGACAATCGCCATCCACAGTGTTAATGCACAAATTATTACTACGCCACAAAATGCCATTGAAAAATGGCTTTTAAATACGGTGGCCAATCAGGCTAATCAATGGAATCTTGCCATGCCACAAGTGGCCATTTACTCTTCAAGTGTGCCGAATGCTTTTGCAACTGGACCAACACGTAATAAATCTCTGATAGCTTTAAGTACCGGTCTATTAGAAGGTATGACTCAAGACGAGGTAGAGGCTGTGCTGGCACATGAAATGGCGCATGTGGGAAACGGTGATATGGTCACGATGACTTTAATACAAGGGGTAATTAATACTTTTGTGTTTTTTGCAGCCAATAAGATTGCTGAGATTATCGCGTCAAGTCAGAATAATAGGGCGCTTGAACGCGGTATTCATTATTTGGTGAGTATGGTTTTACAAATCCTTTTCGGTTTTCTCGCCAGTTTGATCGTTCTTTGGTTCAGTCGCCATCGTGAATATCGTGCTGATGCATGTGCTGCTCGATTAGTCGGTGCACCAAAAATGATTGCTGCATTACAGCGTTTAAAAGGAGATTCCAGCGATTTACCTGAAGGTTTAACCGCTTTTGGTATTGCAAGTGATTCTAAAGATTCTCTTTTAGCTACTCATCCCAGTCTGGATAATCGGATTGCGCGTTTACGTGGAATGTAATTGGTTGGAATTGAATTTACATTATTAATGTAAGCGTTTGCCGTCTGACTGGTTAAAAAGCTATTACGCGTATGAAATGCCTATAGTGTTTTTTCATGGCGATAGGGTGTCAAAATCGATATGCGGCATCTAAAACGGATTTGCTATTATTGTTTACAGCAGCTAAATCAAAGTTGAGTAGGCAGGGGAGTTAAGGGACTTAAATTTATAAAAATATTTAATTTTCTTAAATAATTGTCTTATTTATTATATTTTTGCTGCTAATTGGTCTCTTATTTGAAATTCTCAAATGGTACATATTGACGGCCTATTGGTTCGTTGTGCTCTATGATGCATTTTTATGCGATGAGTGGAGCTACCAAGCGTCGCTGTTCTATTTTGCCTTGAAATTGTTGCCAGTAATTTTGAATGAATTTGGTTTCTCTAAATTGCGGTCATTGACAAGAAAATCGCTATGAATGATATGTGATATTAGAGATTGCTATTATGTCAATGAAGGGGAAAAACATGCGTAATTATTTAACACCCAATTTTACTTTTGCACCAATTGTGCCTGATCGTGGATTGGGTAGTCGTATATGGGATGTTAATGGAAATGAGTATATTGATATGGCTGGTGGTATAGCAGTCAATGCATTAGGTCATTGCCATCCCTTATTAATTGCTGCTTTAACGGATCAAGCGCAGAAGTTATGGCATGTTTCAAATATTTACACTACTGTACCGGCACAGGCTCTGGCACAGCGCTTGGTTGAAAATTCATTTGCAGATCAAGTGTTTTTTTGCAATTCAGGGGCTGAAGCGAATGAGGCAGCTTTTAAACTAGCACGTAAGTACGCCCGAGATCATTTCGGGGCAGACAGTGGTAAAAATGAAATTGTTGCATGTGTTAATGGTTTTCATGGGAGAACACTTTTTACTGTTTCTGTTGGTGGTCAACCTAAGTATAGTGAAGATTTTGCCCCTTTACCCAGTGGCATCAGTCATGTTCCGTTTAATGATGTAACTGCCATTCAAGCAGCTGTCACTAATAGGACCTGCGCTGTGGTCATTGAACCAGTACAGGGTGAAAGTGGGGTTTTGCCGGCGACTAAAGAATTTATACAAACGGCTCGTCAGGTTTGTGATCAACATCAGGCATTGTTAATATTTGATGAAGTGCAAACTGGAATGGGACGAACCGGCAGTTTGTTTGCCCATACTCAATATGAGGTTGTGCCAGATATCGTTTCAAGTGCCAAAGCCTTAGGCTGCGGAATTCCGATTGGTGCAATGTTAACTACGCAGCAGGTAGGGCAGAGTTTTACACCGGGAAGCCACGGCAGTACTTTTGGTGGCAATCCGCTGGCTTGTGCCGTCGGCTGTGCAGCTTTTGATCTGATTAATTCTGCGCAGACGTTGCATCATGTTGTGAAGCAGGGTGAAAAACTGCAAACGCAATTGGCGCGTATTGGTCAAGAATTTGCTGTATTTGCTGAGGTAAGGGGCATGGGCTTATTAGTTGGTTGTGTTCTTGCTGAAAAGTTTCATGGACGAGCCGGAGAGTTGATGCAATTATGTCTACAACAGGGTCTGATGGTATTAATTGCTGGTGGACATGTGTTGCGCATGGCACCCAGTCTACTGCTCAGTGATGAAGATATGGATGAGGCTTTGCAGCGATTGCAATCAGCCATTCAAGTTTTTGTTGGTGCGTAATGAAATCAAACCAGACTAATGTACGTGAAAAGGTGGTGGTGCTGACCGGATCAGGCATCAGCGCGGAAAGCGGGTTGCAGACTTTCCGAGACCATGGTGGATTATGGGCTGGACAAAAAGTGGAAGATGTGGCAACTCCTGAAGCCTTCAAACGCGATCCACAAAAGGTGTTGGATTTTTATAATCAGTTACGAAAACAGATGCTGGCAGCCCGTCCGAACGAAGCACATAAAGCTTTAGTGCGGTTAGAGGAGTTTTATCAAGTTGATGTGATTACGCAAAATGTAGACGATTTACATGAACGCGCAGGCAGTTCACATGTGGTGCATTTACATGGCGAATTATTAAAAGCCAGAAGCAGTATTAATGAACAGGTAATCGTTGATTGTTTTTCTGACCAGACTCTTGAAGATGTTGATGCGGATGGATTTTTAATGCGTCCGTATATTGTCTGGTTTGGAGACCCTGTACCATTGTTTGATGAAGCCATTAGACTGACGCAACAAGCAGATAAAGTTATTGTGATCGGTACGTCTTTGCAAGTCTACCCTGCAGCAAGTTTATTACACTATGCAGCAGCGGATGCAACTATTACTGTGGTGGATCCAAATCCCCCTCAAGGACTAAATAATATAGAGGTCATCTGTGCACCAGCACAGGTAGGTGTGGCTTCATTGGTCAATTCACTGATTGAGAGTAAGAATGATAAATGATCAGTTCTATGCAGTAAGACTAATTCATGAGAATTAGGCTGGCGAATGTTAGAATAGACACTTTTTAAATGTTCAACGTAACTATGACACAGAATCGTTTAGTCATTGCCAGTCGTGAGAGTGCTTTAGCAATGTGGCAAGCGCGATTTGTACAGCAGCAATTGCAGCTGTTGTATCCTGAATTGTCAGTCCAGATTAAAGGGATGACTACGCGCGGTGATCAGTTATTAAATCAATCTTTAGCGAAGATTGGTGGCAAAGGTCTGTTTATAAAAGAGTTGGAACAATCTTTGTATCGGCAGACTGCAGATATTGCTGTCCATTCTCTTAAGGATGTGCCGATGGAAATGCCAACAGGATTTGTATTGGCTGCCATCACTGAACGAATGGTTCCTTTCGATGCTTTTGTCTCTAATCATTTCGCTAATTTAGCTGACTTACCTCCTGCTGCCATTGTTGGAACCTCAAGTTTGCGCCGTGCTGCTCAAATTAAGGCGCTTTATCCGCATGTGCAAATTAAAACATTGCGCGGCAATGTACAGACACGTCTAAAAAAATTGGATAGTGGTGATTATGATGCCATTATTCTGGCTGCGGCTGGGCTTGAACGACTCAGTTTACAGCATCGAATCCGTACTTGTCTTCCTCCAGAAGCGGTACTGCCCGCTCCAGGGCAAGGCGCGTTAGCGATAGAGGTGGCAGAACATCGTGATGATTTGATTACTTTATTACAACCCCTACATCATGCTCAAACTGCAGCATGTATCACTGCTGAACGTACTATGGCACGCCTTTTAGGTGGGAGTTGCCAAATTCCATTAGCAGCCTATTGTGCGGAAAAAGATGATGGGTTGGAATTAACAGGATTGGTGGCTTCCTTAGATGGAACCACGATTTTACAGGCAGTAGCTCGTGCACCTCGGAATGAAGCTGAACAATTGGGTGTGCAAGTGGCCAAACAATTGGCTCAGCAGGGAGCACATGAGCTGATTGCTGCGGTATTATCTGTCTGATGAAACATCCACCCACTCTGATTCTTATGCGCCCACGTATGTCAGCGCTAAATGATATGCAAATTTGTCAGCAAGCCGGTTGGCATACCGTGCTGATGGAGTATCAACGTTTCAAGCCGGTCCTCTCGGCGCTCTCTCAACTTCAATATCAATCGCTGCAAGCAGATGTTATCTTATGGAATAGTCCAGGAGCGGTTCATCAGGCAGCCAATTACGTGCCTAAGAATTTGTCGTGTCAACATGTTGCCATTGGCGAGGGTACTGCAGTTGCCTTGGCGCAGTCTGGTTTCCGTCATATTATTTATCCAGAAGATGGACAAGATAGTGAAGCTGTTGCACGTTTGCCACTCTGGCAAGCTCGACAAGGTAAAGTTTTGCTGATCAAAGGCTGTGGTGGACGGAATTGGTTGCAAGGTAATTTGCATCTTCAGGGATGGAACACTGAAGTAGCAGAGGTATATGAAAGGGTACCCCAGTTACTGGATTGGTCTTTGCTCTATCAGCAGAAAAACATACGGGCGATTTATTTGACTACTGTAGCAGCGGTGAATGCGTGGTTTAATCAGTTGCCAGTGGAATTGCACGCTTTGAGCAAAAGCTTGCTATACTTGGTTCATCATCCGCGCATTGTAAATGTATTGTGTGAATACGGTGTATCAACTATGTTGGTACCGAATTTACGACTTGGCTTGGCCAATTTGCATTCATGCAGTTCTGAATAGCTTATGCTGTTTGATCTGCTTACCCCATTTTGCTAAGGGAGTTTATAGATGAGTGAACATCAAGATGACCAATCAAATCAGCTTCCTGAATCTCAGCAGCCTTTAATTGTTAATAAAGAAGGTGAAGTCAGGATTTCTGCTGATCAAGAAAAATCTAAACAATCTAAAAGTATGCAACAGGAAAATCAGCAACAAAAGCATATTTCCCATCAAGAGAATACAGGATCAAAGATGTCTGAAGCCGCGAAACATTCCCCCCAGCCCATCGTCCAACAACGCTCTTCTGGTGGAAAAGGAATGGCGGTTGGGGCGTTAATTTTGTCTTTATTGGCGTTGGGTGCCAGCGGTTTTCTGTTTGTTGAGGGGCAAAATCAGCTGAAAAATCAGCAATTGCAGTTTGATCATAAAATCGATGCGGCGGGTATTGATGCAGGCAAAAATTCAGCTGTAATTCAAACCAGTTTATCCCGTATTGATGAATTAACCCGACAGTTACAAGAGTTGCAACACCTGCAAAAAAATCAAACAGATGGCATGGATAGGTTAAACCGTGCTTATCAGGAATTGGTGAAATCTCGTTCTGATTGGTTAGTAGATGAAATTGAAGCTACATTGAATCTGGCCTCGCAGCAGTTGTTGATATCTGGCAATGTCCCAGTAGCTGTAGGTGTGATGGAAAATCTAGAAACTCGGCTATCTCGTTTTGATCAGCCGCAGCTATTACCTATTAAGAAAGCCATTAGCACTGATTTAGATAATTTGAAAAACCGTCCTTATTTGGACGTAGCCAGTGTGTCATTACGCTTAAACCGACTAGAATCAGCTATAGCCGGACTGCCGTTAACGATAGATAATCAGCTTCAAAGCAGTACTGCGCAGTCTGCCCCAGTGGTGAAACCGAATGCTTCTTGGTGGAGTCGTACCTGGCATAATACATTGCATTCTTTACGTGGAATGGTTGAGGTCCGTCATCTAGATCAAAATGATTCGATGTTGATGTCGCCTGAGCAGATTTACTTTGTGCGCGAAAATCTTCGATTACGTTTACTGGATGCGCGTATCGCTTTATTGCAGCGACGAAGTGAGCTATACATTACTGATTTAAATAATGCAGAAACTGCGGTCAAACAGTACTTCGATGGCAGTTCAGTGGCTACTCAGTCCTGGCTGAAAGAGTTGAGTCAATTAAAGTTATTAAATATCCAAAATAGTCAGGAAAATCACGCGTTATCTGCCAGTTTGTCTGCTGTACGCGATTATCAAAAACAAGCAGGTATGGATATGTCTACAGCTTTGCCGGATTTAAGTGGATCTGTGGAGAATAGTCATACCAATGCTGCAACAGCAAGTGCGCCGGCTCAATCAGCCAGCTCTGAACATAGTCATGCTTCTCAGGCAGCCAGTGCAGCTAGTGAAGGAGAACGCCCATTATGAGATCTCTATTATGGCTGATTGTTTTATTTATTGTAGCCGTCGTTATTGTGTTAACTGGCACTCATTATAACGGCAACGTTTTTATAGTCGTTGAGCAGACACAGATCAGAATTAATCTGCATTTATTTGTTGGTTTAGTTATTTTGCTGGTGGTATTGCTGTACGTTCTGCTGCGAATAGTGATGGGATTGGTACATTTGCCCGGACAATGGACACGTTGGCGCGTTAACCATCAGCGTCATCAAGTTGAAACAGCCCTAAATCATGCTGGATTAGCTTTTTTTGAGGGCAGATTCCAATTTGCTGAGCGTGAGGCTGAACGTGTTCTAGGAAATAAACAAGGACACAATAGCCGAGCATTGGCTTTAATGATTGCTGCTCACAGTGCTGATCAAATAGATGAATTAGCTAAACGCGACCGTTATTTAAATGAAATAGCGCAATTACCTGAAAAACAACAATTATCACGCTATTTGTTACTGGCACGGTCTGCCTTGGCAAAGCATGATAATGTTGGTGCTAAAAATGCGCTAGAAGCAGCCAGTAAAATCAGTCCTAATTTGACTCAGGTAGCTAAATTACGGTTACGCTATGAATGGGAGAATGGCAATCCGCAAGGAGTGTTACAGCAAGTTGATAAATTGAGTCGTGCTGATGCGTTGAGTGAATCTGAACTGCAGTCATACCGACATTGGGCTTATCAACAATTACTGACACGAGCTCATGATCCAAGTGAGCTGAAAATGAGTTTAAAAGCCATACCGGCTGATGAACGTGAAGGTGATTTATGTGTTGATATTGTCAAAAAATATTTACAACTGGGGATGTATGCTCAGGCTTTGAAGTATGTGAAGAAGTATTATCCTGTTAGCTTTAATCCAGACTTACTTCCTTTATTTTCTGAGGCTAATCAGTATTCCAGCGTCAAAGATCAGCAAAAAAGTATCGAGATAGCAGAAAAATGGTTGCAACAACGCCCGCAGGATCCTGCTTTGCAGATGTTATTGGGTCAGTTGAGTTATGATCAACAGCTTTGGGGCAAAGCCAAGAGTTATCTTGAAGCCAGTTTGCAAATCTCAAATAATAATGTTGCAAGACTTTTACTGGCTAAAGTGTTGGAACATTCCGGTCAGACGGCTGCTGCCCAACAGCAGCGCGAGCAAGTATTGGCGACCATCAGTAATGAAGATGAATTTTAACTCCATTTAATTAATTAAACGGTTAGGTTAGCCATACCTAACCGTTTTTAGACTGCTATGACTGTATTACTCAACGATACGTTTTTACGAGCCTTGCTTCGACAACCGGTTGACTACACGCCGGTATGGCTAATGCGACAGGCTGGGCGTTATTTACCAGAATATCGCGCTACACGTAGCCGGGCAGGAAGCTTTCTTCAGCTTTGTCAGAATACTGAGCTGGCAACAGAGGTGACGCTGCAACCATTAGATCGCTTCGACTTGGATGCCGCAATCTTGTTTTCAGATATCTTAACGGTACCTGATGCAATGGGTCTGGGTTTACATTTTGTCGAAGGTGAAGGACCGAAGTTTGCCCATCCTCTACAGGATGAAGAGGCTGTGCGCCGTTTACAGGTACCGGATATGAATAAACTGCAGTACGTGTTTGAAGCAGTCAAAAGTATCAGGCTTGCTTTAGACGGGCGAGTACCGCTTATCGGTTTTTCCGGAAGCCCATTTACTTTAGCCTGTTATATGGTGGAAGGGGGAGGAAGTCGTGATTTTCGTCTCTTGAAAACCATGATGTATAAACGTCCCGAATTGTTACATCATATTCTGACAACCAATGCTGAAGCTGTAACTCTATATTTAAACGAACAAATAGAGGCAGGTGCACAAGTAGTCCAAATTTTTGATACCTGGGGTGGCATACTCAGTGATGCTTGTTTTGTTGAATTTGACTTAATTTATTTACGCCATGTGATCTCTGGTTTAAAACGCCATGTACATGGTCGACAGGTTCCTGTTGTATTATTTACCAAAGGCGGTGGTTTATGGCTGGAAAAATTAGCCCAATCAGGAGCCGATGCTTTAGGAACTGACTGGACGATTAATTTACATCAGGCTAGAGAACGTGTAGGTCATCAGGTAGCCTTACAGGGTAATTTGGATCCGTTTGCTTTATTTGGTACTAAAGAACTTATTGATAGTGAGGTTAAGCGCCTGCTAACGGATTATGGTCAAGGTAGTGGACATGTGTTTAATCTCGGTCATGGTATCAATCAACATACGGATCCAGAACAGATCAAATATTTAATCGATGCAGTGCATCGCTTATCACCCAAATTTCATACATCATAATTCTTGGTCAGATTTACCTCTGTCTCTTTTGTCTATGAGACTGATGCTAAGCTGGTTGTATAGACTGAAAATGAGTATGATATCTTGTTAATTAGTTGCGCATACCAATTAATCAAGGCTTTTTCTGATTCTGTAAATGCAAAGTAGGTATTTTTTTATGTTACGTAACATCCCATGGGGTGAAATCATTGTTTTACTACATGTGTTGATTGTGGTGGTATTGGTAATTCGGGTTTTGTACCATCAACGCAATACAGGTGTAACTGTTGCCTGGATATTAATGTTAATGGCTTTCCCTTTGGTGGGGGCAATAGGTTATTTACTGATTGGTGAACCACGGCTGGGTTATAAAAGGTTACGTCGGCAAAAAGAGTTGGTACATTTTTATCAGAATTTTAGTCAGACCTATTTACATGATTTTAATTATCATGCTTGTAGTGGTTTGGACACTCGCTATCATGGGATCAGTCAGATCGCAGCCAAAAAAACAGGTTTTGAAGCGACAGAATTCAACAGGCTGACCTTGCTGACGCATGATGAAGAAATCATCTCAGCTATGCGTCATGATATACAGCAATCTAAAATCAGTTGTTTGCTGGCGTTTTATATTGTCGATGCGCAAGGGGCAATTATAGATTTACTTGAAGACGTTATGCAGGCTGCACGTCGTGGAGTGGTGACGAGTATGCTGGTAGACAGTGTAGGCAGTGCACGATTTTGGCGGAGCGAATGGCCAAAAAAATTACGTCAGGCGGGTATCACTCTAACAGAAGCATTACCTATCCAGCTTTGGCGAACCTTTTTTGTCCGCGCGGATTTACGAAATCATCGCAAAATTGCGGTCATTGATCAGAAAATAGCTTATACAGGCAGTTTCAATTTGGTTGACCCAAATTACTTTAAGAAGAATGCGGGTGTCGGACAATGGGTTGATGTGATGATCCGAGGAGAGGGTAGTTTGGTGCAACCTTTAGCTGCTATTTTTGCCGGTGATATGGCTGTCGAAACAGAATCCAATCTTTTGCGAGTGCAACGTTGGCTAGATAGCTATGGTAAAAAGGAATTGGTGCACAATCTTGAGGTTTCTCAACAGGATCAGGATGGTATCGTGGTACAGGTCATTCCATCTGCACCCGAACAAGGTAGTCCGGTTATCTATGACACCATTGTCAATGTGATTCATGCGGCCATCGAACGGATTATCATCACTACTCCATATTTTGTACCGGATGAAGCATTGTTATTGGCTTTAACCACTGCGGCCAATCGTGGTGTTGATGTGACTTTAATAGTGCCAGAAGCGGTTGATTCAAAGCTGGTGAAATATGCTTCCAGAGCATATTATCCACGGTTACTGAAAGCTGGTGTAAAAATTGCATTGTTTAAGGGTGGTCTATTACATGCCAAAACCCTGACTGTGGATAATAACTATGCCTTGTTTGGTACCGTAAATATGGACATGCGTAGCTTTTATTTGAATATGGAAATTAGTCTTGCCATCTATGATCAAAAGATGACTGAGACCATCGTGAACATGCAAAATACCTATTTGCAAGATTGTGAATATATTGAGTTAAAATTGTGGCAAGCCAGAGCAAAATGGTGGGGTTTAGTCGAAAATACGGTAAGACTGGTTGGACCTCTACTATAAAGTTTTTCCAGATCATAAAGGGAAAATGATGTTTGTCGATATCTAAACCAATGTTTTCCTCAACATGTTTAAAATTTTCCCTGAGTTGGTCGCATAACAGATAAAATAAACGCCTAATATCTTTGGCGTTTATTTGTCTTCTAAAACCATCATGAAACTAGGTTCACACAACTGATTAGTTTTTTGAGCATAGTTTAATTGTAAAAAAAGAATTAAACTATGCTCCATGCCTGTAACTAATCATTCTCGATCACATTCTAATGGTTAATAAACCGCCATACTTGGCCAAATGCTTAGCTTCTCGGTGATATTCTTCACTTGCCAAGTCACCTAATTTCCTACAGACTTTATGCATACTGTTTTTTAAACTTTCAATGAATTTATTAGGCTGATCATCACTTCTGCTACATCCTTAGATTAGATGTTAACCGATCGAGCGATTCATTGTTTTTCTTTAGCTGGCATTCAAGAATTATATTAACAAACAAGCTGTAATAAAAATTAAGCATCTGAAACAAGCCAAAATTTAAAAAAATCAGTAACCAGACTATTGATGAAAATTATTTAGCATTAACATAAAAAGCAATCAGACAAAAAGAACCCTCTGAGCCAAGGGGAGAAGCAGCAGAGGGCTAAAATGATGTTTCGACACAAGAATACTAGGTCAGTCTAAATCGCGAATCCTTAAGCAAAATCTTCATCACAGAATATGTGTATCATCTTAATTAATAAGACTGTTTTTTGCAGAGAAAGTTCTTGAAATTATGTTATATTTTGTAATGTCTTCTTTTCTGAAAACCGGGTAATGCAATATTAAAATGATAAACCACTAGACGGCAGATAACCCCACTGATAAACAGTAAATTGATGCTCCATGGAGTCACTAATTTAAAGTGATGTAATAGACACAATAACAGTGCAATGATGATGGCAATGGTTCCATAAATATCACGCCGTAAAATAATGGGCATTTCATTGACCAAAATATCACGTAAAATCCCTCCGCCTACTGCGGTGACAAAAGCCAAGGTGATCACGCCAAACCAATTAAGATGCAGTGAAAGACCAACTTCAGCACCTGTAAGACTGAACGCTGCCAGTCCCAAGGCATCAGCGGCTACAAACCAGCCTAGAAGAATACGATGACGCTGATATTGCATATGGCATGCCCAAGAGACGATTAAGGTGATGGATATGGTCCATAATGCAGAATTATTTTTGAATATGACTGGAATGCGACCGATCAAAGCATCCCGCATCATTCCGCCTCCAACGGCGGTGAGTAGAGCTACTATGATCACGCCAAGAACGTCTAAACGTTTTCGATAACCGACCAGATAGCCGGACACGGCGAAAGCTGCTGTGCCAATGATATTGATCAGTTGAAAAATTAAATCATTATTAATCATGTAGGATAAAGTTATTTCGGTTCAAAAAATTGCCATTGACCCAATTCAAGATCATCAACTGTCCACGTGCCGAAAGCACTGCGGTGTAAAGCAGTGACTCGGTTTCCTGCTGCAGCAATCATACGTTTAACTTGATGATATTTGCCCGAGCTAATAGTAAGAAGCAGAGTATGCGGATCAGCTAATTGAGCATCATCAGCTTGAACTAATTCATTTTCGTCGTGTAAAAGCACACCTTGTTTTAAGGTAGCACATAGATTTTCTTCAGCTGCATGTTTTAAGCTCACGTGGTACAGCTTGGGTAGTTTGTGTTTGGGAGAAGTGCAGCGATGATTGAATTGTCCATCGTTGGTAAGAATCAACACGCCTGTAGTATCTGCATCCAGACGACCCACAGCCTGCATATCTAAATGGCGCAAAGGTTGTGGAAGTAAGCTGAATACACTTGGATAGTACTGCGGTTTATGTGAGGTTTCATAGTCCGCTGGTTTATGCAGACGAATATAAAAATAGGGCACAGGGATAGGGATGAAATCAACATCATCAATTTGTAGTCTGGTAATGTGCTTCGGGTCAATGTCGGTGTTTGGCTGAGTGTATAAAACCTCATTAATGACGACGCATTCGTCTTTCAATAAGTTCAAACACTGTTTTCGACTTCCTAGTCCTTGCGCTTGCAGGTATTTAATTAATTGCATAGATTGTTAAGGTATTGGGTGTGGGTACTAAAAATTCAGATAAATAAAATAGCATTCAAGCATAAAATGGGAATAAGTAAAGTAATTGACCAAACCATATAAGCAAAAAAGCCAGGCATCGTTACGCGCTGTTGTTCCGCAATGGCCTTCACCATAAGATTAGGGGCGTTGCCAATGTAGCTGAGCGCACCCATAAAAACTGAGCCCATGGAAATGGCCAGTAGAGTAGCGGGAAATTGCTGCATTAGCAATGCTGCATTGCCACCAGCTAAATTAAAAAAAACTAAATAAGTTGGCGCATTATCCAAAAATCCAGATAATAAACCGCTTACCCAGAAATAGAGCGGATTGACAGGTTCGCCATGCTGTTGCAATAAATTCACCAGTTCACGGAAATGACCTAATGAGCCTGCTTGTAACATCAGCATAACTGGGGAAAGAGTAATGAATATACCAGCAAATAATTTGCCGACTTCTTGCATGGGTGCCCAGTTAAAATGATTGAGCTGACGTAATTTGGAATCGGTGCCGACCAATGCCAAAATGGTGATCAGAGCCAATAAACCATCACGAACCACTGCCACCAAGCTGATTTCTATACCGTGATAAGACCAGACCGTAGAATTATTCCATAAACCTGAAAACAGGACGACAGCAACCACTGCTAGCAATAAAATTAAATTTATTTTTCCTTGGATTTGCCAGGTTTTATTGTGATTTGTGGTTTGATGGATTTGGCTAGATTCTCGGCGCCAATAATGGCGGTCAAGAAAATAAAAGATGGTCAGTAAAATGCTGCTATTTAACAATACAGGACATAACATATGCTGCACAGTCCAAATAAACCCAACTCCTTTTAGAAAACCTAAAAATAAGGGCGGATCCCCTAATGGCGTAAGACCACCGCCGATATTCCCCACCAGTAAGATAAAAAATATCACCACATGGGCACGATGTTGACGATGAGCATTGATACGCAATAGCGGTCGAATAAGCAACATGCTGGCTCCGGTTGTCCCCATTATTCCGGCTAACAGGGTACCAGCAGCCAGTAAAAGAATATTTAACCGTGTACCACCAGAGTTATGAATGTGAATAACAATACTCCCAGAAATGGTGTAGAGAGCCAGCAACAGCAACATAAATGGTAAGTATTCTTGTATAAGGGCATGCGCCACGGTATTAAGGGTGATCGACCAGCCATAACAGTAATACAGTGGAACCAATAATATTAATATCCACATTATGATGATTTTACCGGTGTGATGATGCCATAATCGAGACATAAATAAAGGCATTAGAGCGATAGAAAGCAAAATTCCGGCAAAGGGTAAACCCCACCATAAACTTAGTTCACTGGCAGGTAAAGCGGATGCCATAGCCTCAAGGGGCATTGGAGTGATGATGCAAACAAGTATAATCTGCAAAATCAAGCGGGATTTGGTCAAAAAATTGCTCCAGCATTGATAAGCTGATAGAAAAAGGTGGCTCTGGTTCATTGTTAACTAACGGGGATAATCAAGTTAAGTTTCACACTGGCGCAAAGGGGTAAACATCAGTTTTATTCTTGCGTATGTGGCTTGCGATGATAGCAGACATTTTAGCTGATGCAATAATGTGTTTTAATTCTAAAGATATTTTGCCATCCTCGATAAAATGGACTCTTTACCAATTATTCAGCCAGAGTAAACCGTATCGATTAGTTTGGCAGACTGAAGTGGTTTAGCCAAAGGATGGGATGCAGTAATGATCAGGGTGACCTACAGGCAGATGAGATTAGCTCAGTTCGTTGTCTGGATAAGTGATTCCAAGTTTCTCCCAACCATTTATGCCCATTTGTTGTAATAAAGCGATATTGCGTTGGTAAATCTGCGCTGCATCTGGAAACGCCGCAACTGCCTGATCAATACTACTTTCGCGGATTAAGTGTAAGGTCGGATAGGGGCTGCGATTGGTGTAATTACTAATATCATCAGCATCAGTGTCGGCAAACTGAAATTTTGGGTGAAATGGAGCAATCTGGATGATACCAATGGCTTGGTTTTCTACCAATATTTGCTCGCTTAATTCAACGATGTTTAAAAATTCATCAAAGGATTGGAATAAAACCGGTTCAATAAATAATGTGGTTTCCAGTTCTTCGGCTGGTGTGTGCAGTAATAATCGGATTTCTTGCTCAAGCTGATCGAGAAAATGATCGAGGTGGTTAGCATGACTCACGCAGAAGCGTAGTTGCTGTTTATAATATGGTTTTTTGGCAAAAGGGCACAGATTTAAGCCAATAACCGCCTGTTCAAGCCATTTCCGGCTGGTGGCAATGACTAGTTCATCAGGGGCATTGGGTTTAGACATAGGATAAATGTTGGTAATTGCTAGAAAAAGGTTTTAGGTAAAAACTGTGGTTAATATTGGATTGCAATTCACTTGCTTGGTTGTTTTGTATGAAAAATTCCCACCATTGTAAACAATATTTTATTTCTTGATGAAATTTTTTTCACGCTTTCTATAGCATCAACCTTTGCCGTAACTCTTGATTGGTGTCATTTTTGAGTGCCGATAAATCATATATGTTCCGACAATTTGTAAAAGGTTAGATTATTTTGTTCCTTTAAAAGAGAAAAGACTGATTGTCAGATTTTTTTGATAGGACCATTCTATCAGCGTTGCTCTTGCTAGATTAGAACGCCATTCAGGTGAATTTTAGATAAATGATAGTGAGTTAGTCCTGATCGAAGACATCTAAATTTATGGTTATAAAACAATCAGCCCATTTCGGGCTGACTAGTTTTCATACGCTGGGACTGAGTTTCGTTCTTTATCATCCGATGAAGGGTTTAATTATTATAGTGCTGGTTCAATTCTATTGGTTGGTTTCAATTGGCGGTAAGGTGATCCAGTGGTAATGAAGTTGTGTTTTTAATTTCCTTTAGCACGAAACTGGATTTGGCATCTTCTACTCCAGGTGTTGCCAGTAGGGTATCCAAAACAAAGTGTGAGAAGGAGTTCATATCAGTGAAAAAAGCTTGCAAAATGTAGTCGGATTCTCCTGTCAGTGCAAAACAGTTTAATACCTGTGGCCAGTTTTGTACTGATTGGGTAAATTCATCACGTGACTGTTTGCTTTTATTCACGGTTACCCGAATAAAAGCTTGCAAGCCTAAAGCCAAATTTTGTGGATCAAGTAAGGCTGCATAACGACGGATGATGCCTGACTCTTCCAGTTGTTTTAGACGGCGTAAACACGGTGATGGTGATAATGCAACGCGTTCAGAAAGCTCAACATTGGTCAGCCGACCATTATCTTGCAGGACTTGAAGAATTTTAAGGTCTGTTTTATCTAAAAAACTTATTGCCATAGCAGTAACCCCGATGTTTACCGCCGTGTTAGGCTATATGACACGGCGATGATCATTTTTGATAAGTATTATCAATATTTAATTAATGTAAATATAAGCAATACAATATAACCATGGTTGACGATAAATTAATTTCACAATGGTTGCTTATTATGTTTACTGGGAATCTAAATTGGTAAATAAATAAAATCTCTATTAATTTTACTGTTTGTTTGATCTATTTTTACTGATATAAAAAATAAATAAGCAAACTTCAAGTTTACCTAATTTATCAATAATTGCCAATTTAGTTTGTTTTATTAAATACTGGTTATTGGTAGTTTTTATTAACTGCATCCCTAATGAAATAATCTGTCATTTTCTGATGATGGTTTAAATGATGTGTATAAAAAGCAGACAAAAGAAGATAATATTTTTGTGATTTTATTAAATTATTGATATATCAATGCTTTAATGATTGTTCAATTTCAGATAAAAATATTTTATTTCATTTGAATTTATGTTTATATCATAAATTTCTTATTTATCAATTATCTATCACTCAAATGTAATAAATATTGTCGTGATTTGCTATGTATTTTATTAGCAACACTAATGCAATTTTTCTCGGAAAAAAACGATATTTTATTGGTTATATTCTATTGGATGTAAGTTTTGACTGATGCCAACCCTTTCATTCCTGATTATTAATTGTTTTGTAGCATGTTGGTTTATTAATTCTGTCTATAAGGTTTTGGGCTGATGCGAATTCAATCGGGCAATATATATCGTTGTTATCCGGCAATGGATAATCTTGGCTGTTTTAGCTACACGGAAAAAAATTGTGCACATTGTTGCTATAAGTGGAATCATGGGTGAAGAATAATACAGATGCTTGAGTTATATAAGATTAACTAGATTGTTCAGTTGTACTCATGGTTTAGTTGCAGCAGGTTTCAAGTGTTTAAGCCGAAATTCTGCTCAATAACTGATAAATGTGGCTTAGATAGCGGTGAATATTGATGCTGAAGTCTGTTATCCAAAAAATGACTATTTGTTAATTTATTTATCCATTAAAATGTACTATCGAAAATTTAAAACTTTAAGTTTAGATGACTCTGATTGGTGATTATGATTTTGGGGTAGATGATCTGAACTAAACTTAATGCACATCTCAATTATGAAAAATTCGCTCGTAATTCCAAAAAATCAGCTCAACCTTGCTTTAATTATTACCGTGTTTATAACTGGTGCTCTGGCATTTGTACAAGTTTATTCAATCCAATCTATTTTACCAGTATTGATGCAGGAATTTCATGCTAGTGCGGCAGCGATTGGTTCTACTGTGGGTGCCACAATCTTTGCCGTGTCGATTATGTCTCCCTTTATGGGAATGATTTCAGATGCATTAGGGCGTAAAGCATTTATTGTTGGCTCCATCATGTTTATCGCAATACCGACGATGTTGATGTCTGTGGTCAGCGGCATTGAGATGCTATGGTGGTTGCGGTTTACGCAGGGGTTGGCGGTACCAGGTATTACGGTTGTGCTATTGGCGTATATTGGAGAAGAGTTTAGCGGCGCAAATCGTGTTCGATTGATGACCTTCTTTGTTTCCGGAACGGTATTAGGTGGATTTCTTGGCCGCTTTATTTTGGGATATTTAACTGAGTTGATGAGCTGGCGCCATGGTTTTGTCGTGATGGGGCTCATCAGTTTGTTAGGAGCAATTTTGGTGTGGTATAACCTGCCCAAATCACAACATTTCAATGCCAAACCGCAAATATCTACCGCTTTAATTACTTTGTGGCATCACTTGCATAATCGTTATATTCTCGCAGCCTGTGCATTAGGTTTTTGCGTTCTTTTCTCTTTAGTGGGTTGTTTTACTTATATTAATCTGTATCTGGATCAACCACCTTATGATTTATCCAGTGCTCAATTAGCAGATATTTTTGCGGTCTATCTGCTCGGTATGATTATTACACCGCTTTCAGCACGCTTGATTGTGAGATTTGGCACTAATTTTACTGTGTTTTTAGCGATGAGTTTGTCGATTATCGGTATGCTGATGACTTTGCTGCATCCGTTATGGCTGATTGTGCTGGCACTTGCATTAATGAGCAGTGGTATTTTTATTACTCAGTCTGCAACCATTAGTTACATCTCCTCCAATGTCAGTGAAGGTCGATCTCTTGCATCCGGTTTATATTATATGGTTTATTATGCCGGAGGTTTCTGTGGGGCATGGCTTTGTGGTCATGCGTTTGAACATGGTGGCTGGTTTATGACCACCATCGCTTTGGTTGCGGTGCAGTTATTTGCAGTGATTATTGGTGGTGTTTTATTGAGAAAGCCGGATGCGTCACCCAGCCAATCATCAATAAAACAATAAAGATTCTTTAAATGGGTAAACTGAATAAGTGGTTTAGTCCATGTGATAAAGCTTGCGCAGCTTCAGCACGGATTTGCATGGGAAGGGCAGAGCATGAGGCTGATGCTCAAACATGTAAAGAATAAGGATATGTACCAACGTAGACAAAGCTAGCCCTCATCCTTTTTATACACCAGAAGCAGCAAACGCAGGAAATCCGTCATTAATCAAAATAATCACTTAGACAAATGGAAAAATCTTAAAAATTCATTAAACTAAGCTATTGTTTAAAGAAAGAATTATCGATAAGTTATTATGTTGATCGAATTTTTGAAATTAGGTCTTATTGTTCTGGTAGCAAATCTCATTGAAGAATTAAATGATGTTGGGGATTTAACCCACTAAGGATTATTGTAGAATAAAGATTGATTGTATAAATCGATTAAGAAACAGCTCAGGTAAACCTTTTTATGCTAAAGAATTTAAAAACGCAGAGTTTTTAATATGATAATTTCCTGTCAACAAAGTAGAATGAGTTCAAAATATTTCTGGTTATGCAACGATAATATTTCACATCAGGCAGATTATCCTTAATCGTATTTCAGTTTAGGGTATTACTTCAATCACTAATTAATCATCAAAACAACCTAAATGTGAAATAAAAGGGTTTTTTAGGTTCAAACCTGATAACTAAAAACTATGATTATGATAACGTGATTCAAAGCTCTACACAGAGGAA
>CALYOS010000016.1 GCA_945267035.1 uncultured Neisseriaceae bacterium
ATACAAATTCTGTGCATTTAAATTTAATTAATCTGAGTTGGCAATCAAACAGTTAATGCGGATGTTCATGCAAATTAGATATTGTTGATTAAGCCAATCAACAGTATGGTCTCGATCTGTCAAAGCGTTTTAGGGTTAGGTTTTAGAAATTTTGCTGATAAATTGTTGAAGAAATGAGTGACTAATTAAGTTGACATCATGTTTCAATAAGATTGAGGTTATTACAGTGAACCATATTTTATGGGCAATATTGGAATAAATTGTTACTGGGCAGCAATCAGCAGCCGCTGTTATGGCAAAAAATTTTGGTTCGTCTGTTTTTGATTAGAATTTATAGGCAAATTATTAGTTTTGGGTCTGAATACTAGCCATGTTAAGCATGAATCATTTTACTGCAAGCTGTCGATGCAGGAGCCGATAAATAATTTAAGCTTTTAATTATGATGATTAATCATGAAAATCTGAATGATTTGAACAGATAAATATGATTAATTGAGATGGCAAAAAAGGTCAGATGAAATCATCTGACCTGCTTGGCTTATGACGTTCTATCAATTCACATAATCAGTTTTAATTTCTCGCCAGCCAAGAATTTCAAATTTTCCCGGGCAAAGAGGCGTGGAAACTAATTCAAAATTTTCCCCATTGGTAAGATTTATATGTGGTTTTTTGTAGAAACAAGTATTAATTGGTGCAATTTCGCCAGGATTTTTTTGCATACCAGTTTTACCTGCATTCAGTGAATTATACTGATTACCAGTATTTATTCTCATTCCAACTAGTCCGTCCATGGCTATACTGCTTTTAAAGGATTGTTTATGTTGATATAGGGTGAAATGCGGTTGATTTTTGTTTAGCTTACCACCGCTAATACTATCAAATTGCGTTAAACGTGAAACCATGGTGGTGGTTTCACTGGTTTTTTGTATTTGGCATGGATCATTCTCAGCGGTTTGATTAAGCTTTTCCTTTTTCAGATTATAAGATCTGGTCATCACCATTCCGGTTGATAGTAGTTGGTTGACGGAACTGAGTACCCGTTCGCCGTCAATATTCAGTTTGAAGTACCAACCTTGATATTTTGTGGATGAGAAGGGGTGATCTGACAGCTCACCCGTTTTATTCTGGTAATCCATGAATTGTTGCAGCAAATTACGTTTTAAAACTAAAGCAGAGCCGCCTTGCTGTTCGTAGTCATCATAGATACCGTATATGGCTTGCTGTGTCTGCGATTCCAGATCAGATTGGTAAAGATCACTACCCGTACCAAAAACCACGATTACTTTATGCGCCGCATTGGGATCTTGACTGTCCGCTTTGGGCGCAAACAGGGTGGGTGCTACTGTGATCGGACCATCTGCGCGAAAGATTCGGGTGACTGTCCAATTGTCTGGATTAGGATCGCGAATATCAAAGCGGTACAGATTACCCCCATAATCTCCGGCATAAACCAGATCAGCTACGCCATCATTATTGCTGTCGTAAACCACTGGGCTGGCTAGACCACCGTTACCATTAGTCGCGGTCAGTTTTTTAACTAGTTTGCCTTTGCTGTCCCCAGTAACGAGATAACTTTCTGTTCCAACATCTATGCCAAGTACATCGTAAATGTATAGTGCCGATTCATTTTGGGATATTTCCTTATCGGGGAAATTAACGCCATTGTTGATAAATGCCAGTTCGCGCAGATGGGTTTTATAGGTATTCACTGGTGCGTTTTGATCGCGGTTAACTCGAGTAATGGCTACGGCAGGCGTACCGATTGTGTAACCGAATTGATTCTCTGAGCCACTGGGTGTTTGGAATAGAAATAGCTGTTTATACCAGTTGACGTCATTCATGTCGTCCGCTGCTATGGGTTCTTTAGTAGTCAGACTTCTACCCCCAATATTGATGGCAAACGCACCGCGTCCAGCTTGCCCCATATTAGAGACCATAAATATCTGCTGAGGCTTATTCAGAAGGGCGGGTGTTTCAACCACGGTAAAGCCACCATTAAGCAGATAGCGATGGGGATGTTGGGCGTCTTTGCCATAATCTTTGCTGGTCAGATCTTTGTAATAATGACTGACCAGATCGGAACCATCGGTACTGTTTCGTTCAATCGCCATTGGCATGTAGTTGAACTTCAGATCATAAGGGGCGCGATCGCTGTTGACCGCACGAAATACATACACCATGCCGTCATTGGCGGAGGTAATCAGATATTTTTGTTTGTTGAATTCTTCTAGTCCGATGGTTTCGATGGGATTATTGATGATGTCGCCCATATTTCTGGTATTACCAAAACCTGGTTTAAAAGGTCGTTGGCGATAATCCAGTACAAAGCCGTTTTGTTTAATTTTGTTGTCGGCTTTACCGCGGCTGAACCAATTAAGTAGGCCATCATGCCATTCGAGATTATTTGAATTTTGGTTATTACGGATGTTAAAACGTTCATTATTTAGGGCGTTACTTGCCGGATTTGCAAAGAGATAAGACGTTTTGCCGTCATTTAAAACCAGTTGGCGGTTGTTAAAAGAGGGCTGTATATTGCAATCATTTTTCTCTTCATTGGTTTCATTTTTAGAATGAAAACAAAGTTGACTACTCCAGTGTTCTGTTTCAACCTGAGCTTTGATTAATAGATCTTGATCCGTGGTAGAGGATTCGCCCATTGTTGGGGAGATGGTGTTGGTGGTGCCTGTCTCTACTTCTGATAGTGTTTTGATTTCTGTAAGAATTTCTTCAAAAGCTTTTAAAATTTCCTCAGGTTTTGAGACATTATAAAAGTAACGACTATCTGGATTAGTCACAGGATCATAATCAGGTTTGGGGGATGCGGCATTTTTTAATAATTCAATGCCCATGACATCGCCATCGGTGATTAATCCAAAGCCAATGGTGAAGGTGGTTGCTGTCTGGGTGAATTTTGCTGTATGCCCCGGTTGTTTGGCGAGTGGATCTGGTCCATCCCATGGTTGACCGGCGTTATCTGTTAGTCTGCGGTCGGTGCGTTTAGTTGTTTTATTATAGGATTTACCATCAGAATTAACTATATCTTTGCTATATATGTATTGACCAAAATTTTTGGTTCGTAATGTTTCAGTATAGTATTTTAATGTATTGGTAAAATTTTCAGTTCTTTCGGTAAATAATTTTGTATCATTTCGGCTTTGGTTACCGTCAAAATAGCCATCATAGCCATAATCATATTCATCTTGATATAAGGTTGAATCAGTGACCGGTCGATGGTAGCCGGAAGCAACGCCATCCGAAAGAATAATTAAATAGGATTTTTGACAACGGTACTGCAATTTATTCATCAGTATATTTCGAGCAGAAGCATTTAAACGTGAAAATGTTGGCGTACCCCAGTTAATTTTTGCCCATACTCGTCTAATTGTACGATGTAAATTTATGTAATCGACATATTCTTCGATATTGAAAAATTGATCCAGAAATGGGTCGCGATTATTGAATAGCTGTAAGGCAAAATTAAAATCGTGACGATATCGAGAGAGTATGTTAGTCAGTGCCAATTGAACAACGAGAAATCTATTATAGTCATGAGCTCTCCAATATTCGACCTTAATCATTTTTTCTGGAGGATCGTCTGGAGAAATGGGGGGTATAGGTATTGAATCTTTCTTAACAACGAAGTCTGGAAAATCAAAAGAATTTTGTTGTTTTCCCCATATTTTGCATTCATTATATCTTGGCCAAGGTTGCGCTTCTAAACATTTTTTAATTCCATATTCGAAGTATTTATCCTCAGATAGACCAGCATTCATACTGCCTGAATCATCAATAAAAAATAGAATATTGGGTTTGACACTATAGCCTACAGTTTGAATTGATTTACTGCGCAGATGGAGGGGAATATCTGCAAAGGTATTCTTTGCCAACGCAGAAAAGGGTAATGATAAGGACAATGTCATAATCAAAATTAATGGATTTTTGACTTTTAAGCATCTTCGGGGTTGGTGATCAGGCAAGAAGAGTTTTAACATTGCATTTCTCCTTTTTTATTATTTTGAATTTAATTTATGATAGTCTATGTGCAATAAAATTGAAATAATTTTATAATTTTTTTAAATTAAACATGAAGATTGATTAAAATTTTCTATAGATTTGTCATTATAAGTTGCATTTTTTATGCAAATTTAATGTTCAGTTTCAATTCTATTTTTGTTTGTATGTGGCGTTGATTCGATCTGGTTACTTTACAATTAATATATTAAGTTGTTGATGATAGGATCGATATCATTGTCTATTATCCAATCAATAGGCTTTTTTTCTCTTCTAAAATCCGCCATCGTTTTTTTGCAACTATTTAATCTACTGTTGTTTTCTGATGTTATGTTTATTCGACGTATGGTGATAAAGGTTGTGCTGTTGATGTTTATGGGATGATTAATGTGTTCGGTTATTTTTTGTCGTTTTAATTAATTTGTGGGTATAGGCTGTGGTTGAGCTGTTTGCTCGATGTTTTTGTTGATGAATCTGATGGAATTATTTTGTCAACGCTGTTTTTATTAGCTGGAGTTTAAATTTTATTGCAATATGAATTCTTGTTTTTACATGGATTTATGAAATACTGAGGATTGAAGTTAGGTGGTAAGTAGTTTGTTAACGATATTATAGAGGAAACAATATGAAAATTTTAGCACGTGTATTAGCTGTATCTGCTTTATCTTCGATCAGTATTTCTGCTTTTGCTGAACCCAATACTAATTCTGTACCGGTGGCTGCGTTTAGCGAAACGGTTGAAACCAATACTTATACATCTGTGTTACCTGTTGTTGCAAATGATCCTATTTTGTCCAAATTGGATTTAAGTGCTCAGCAACAGGCTGAGGTAGCCAAAATTAGTCAGCAATTTGGCATTCAACGACCCTTACTGGACAATGAGCAGAAACAAACTTTGGCCAATCTGCGTTATAGCCGCGATAATCTGGTCTTGGATCGAAATTTTGACGATGACAAAGCGAGAAAAATTATTGCACAAGAACAAAAATTCTGGAAAAAGCAAAAAAATAATATGGCCGATTTTGAATTGACTAATTTGAAACGTGAGCATGCTATTTATCAAATTCTCAGTCCATCGCAACAACAACAATTCTTACGTTTACGTCAGCAGTTAAATGATATGCGTCGTAAATAATAATAAGGTCTTGAAAACGCCACCTTCAGTAGATCTGAGGGTGGTGTGTTTTTTGGTCTGTTAAGCAATCTGGATATCTGGGCTCTGGTTGTGCATCGGTTGGGTACCTGTGATGGTTAAATGGTTGCTGGTTAGTTTTGTCGTATTTATGGATGCAAGTTCTTTAGAAATTTTTGATTTACGGTTGCGTTATGTGTGAATTAACAGTGGAACTGTTTTAGGTGACAGGTTGTGTTTTGCAGGTATTAGAGCGGTGGTGTAATCAGGTGGTATTTAATTTCAAGCTATTGTCTTTATGATGAATTTTTTATTTTATAAGATAAATGATTGATTATTTGGATTGCTGTGGATGTTTTTAGATTTTTAATTGGTTTATATCTGATATTTTAGCCATTCAATTTTTGATTTACGCATTTCGGGTCAAGTTTGATTTGCATTTGAGTAAGTCATTTCTATCCTTTTGTACAGCGGTTATTGATAGCAGTTCTTTTATTTTGACCTGGAATGGTGACGGTATTTTGCCAGGATTATGTTTTGTTGCTTCATCGATGATTGGGGCTGTTAGTCGGTTTATTAACCCAATTGGGGTTGAGTTTTTAGGTTTTATTGTGGTTAGATGGTTGTCATTGTTTATTTAGCATGTTTAATCAGGGTTTTCCCATTCATTGAAATCAATCTCTGTTTCTGTCAATCCTCTGGATTTAAGGTCTTTGTCCCTTGAATTTGAACGATTATTTTTTTTTCAACAATTTTTAAACGTTGTATTTTTTATATGGCATTTTTTTCAATGTGTGTTTTATTGTATGCCCACTTTGATTATGGCAGAGTAGAAAAAAATCAGTTTATTATTTTTGGCTTTGGTTGAATTACTTTATTTTCTTTACATCTCTAGGTTTGAATTCTGTTTTTATTCTTAAGCTCTCAGGTTGTTAGTATAGATGTTTGAGGTTGGATCTAGTTGGTTGTTTTTTTGACAGATCTTGCTAGGTTATAGTTTTAGCCATTGGGCTATGAGGTAGATTAGTACGCCGATACAGCCTCCGACTACTGTGCCATTGATGCGGATAAATTGTAGGTCGCGACCAACGCTTAATTCGATTTTGTCTACCATTTGTTTATTGTCCCAGCTTTGCACTTTATCGGTGATAAACTGGGTTACGCGATGTTTATACCGGCTGATGACTGTGCGGGTACATAGGCTGATACGGGTATCCAGTCTAAGCATGAAGCGTGGGTGCTGTTGAGCCAGTTGTTGGAGATGGAGGAATAGGCGATTGATCTGTTGTTGCCACCAAGAATGAGGAAGCTGGACATCGTTTTCGCTCCAATTAATTAGGCTTTCCCATAATTGGCTGAGGCTGCGGTGCAGCTCGGTTGAATGGGAGAGTTGTTGCCGACTGATGTTCAAGCGCTGATGCCACTGATTATTATGGCGTAGTTGCCTTTCGGTTTTGAGGATCTGCTTGCGACAGGCATACCAAAAGGGATGTTTTGGATTGGTCAATATGGTTTGGATGTAGGAATCGGCCCAGTTGAGTACTTTGTTGGCTACCCAGTCGTCAATACGAGCGGTAAGGTTGATTTTGAGTGAAGCTTTGAGGCGATCCCAGCTGGAGGGGTCGTTTTTTTCGATTTTGCCTACCCACTGTAACAGGCTTTGTTCGAGCATAGCACGGGTTTGTTGGTCGTGTAGCCAGCGACGAAGCTGTCGCAGTAAGGCACGCAGCATGATTTTATCGATGTTCTGTTTGCGACTTAAGGCTAGGATGTTTGCCAAGGTTATTCCCAGTTTGTCACCGCTAAATTGGTTATTAAACAGTTGGGTACTGAATTTGGCAAAGTCATCACCTTTAACTGAGTGCAACAGGCCAGGAATTTGCTGGGTGATAAAGGTTAGCCACTGCTGATGAGTTTTCGGCTGATTTAACCATTGGAGTATTTTGGCGCTGGGGTGATAGAAGAAGATCTGCCTGGCGATGGTTTTATCGAGTAGAAAGTTATTTTCGATAAATCGCGCTATCTCTGTGGCGATTCTGTCTTGTTTCTGTGGCAGGATAGCGGTGTGTGGGATAGGAATGCCTAGAGGATGTCGAAAGAGGGCGGTGACGGCAAACCAATCGGCAAGGGCGCCAACCATGGCCGCTTCGGTGAAGGCTTTCAGGTAGGCCAGCGCTGGATACTGGCTTAGGTTAAGGCAACTGAAGATAAATAAAATGCATACCAATAGCAACAAGGCAGTTGCGATAAATCGCATCCGCCTGAGACGCTGTCGTTGTCGGTGAGTATTGGTTGTTGCAGACATGTTGCAGTCAATTGTTTATCAGGATGTCATCGCTTTAGGGATGAAACACTAGGATAATTTGGTTGTCGTTTTTTGTTTTTTGTAACGAAACCATTTGAACAGATAACCTGCTATAACGGGAATGAGGGCATAGATGATCAGTGCAGGCCAGGTTCCATACCAGCTAATGTTATTTTGCACGATGTTATCCGCATTCAATACGTTGAAGCTGGCTGACCAGTAAATGGCGCGCCACCAGCACATGACGAGTAAGCCCAGAAAAATTGGCCAGATCTGACGACTTTTACCACGCTGCCACACTAGGAAGAACACTAATGCCCATATTAAGGTTAGAGCGGTGATGAGTAAGCCGGTATCGGTTGGCAGGCGCAGGTAGCGACAGATAATAAATGTCAGCACGACCCAGATAC
Source organism: uncultured Neisseriaceae bacterium (assembly GCA_945267035.1). Lineage (GTDB taxonomy): Bacteria > Pseudomonadota > Gammaproteobacteria > Burkholderiales > Neisseriaceae > Snodgrassella. Next base: position 7,859 of record CALYOS010000016.1, read on the forward strand.
CGGCCAATATGGACATGATAAATTCTTCGGGTTTGTTCAGCATGGTGTTAACTCCTCATTAAAATTCGCTGAAATAATATCTATATAGGTGCAATATACCGCAGCTACTGGGCTTTGTCATGTGGGTGTAACCATGGTTTAAGATCTGCAGTAGCTATATCCCACTGCCAGATACCATTGTGGTTGCTTGAGTTGAGTCCTCGCAGAAAGAGGTATCGAACGCTGATGATGTCTGGTAACCGCTTTTGGCTGTGCAGATAACGAGCACAAGCGATGCTGTAGATCAATGCCTGTAAATAATAGTGATGCTTGGCTACTGCTAAATCCATGTTGTTTTGTTGATAATCAGTTAAACGGTTGCCGAGATGGTTAGATTTATAATCAATGATGTAGATCTGACCATGATTGTCTTCGCCAATTAGGTCTATCGCGCCGTTGATGAAGCCATTAACGGTGGTGAAATTAAGGGTTTGAGCCGCTTGGACGCAACAATCGGGTAAGTTCAGATGAGGCTGGGCAAGCCATTGGCGCAGTTGGAGGATGTCAAAGTCTTCGATATGCAGCATGAAGTTCATTTCTGCCACGCGCTGGTGTGGCGGAATATCGGCAAGGGTGGTTTGCTTTGATAGTTGGCAATGACACACGGCTTGGCGTAGGTTTAGCATGGTGTTGGTATGCTCTGAATCAAAACCATAGCGTAGCAGGGTGTTTTGGATGGCTTCTTCATCTTGTGGATTGGCAGGTAGGCTGAATTCGGTTTGTTCGAGGATGGCATGCATGCACAGTCCGGCATTGATGCCGCGGGCAAAAGCCAGTAGGGGTTTTTCAGCTTCTGTGTTTGTGGGTGCATTCGGCAGTATTTCCGCCTGATCGAGAGCTGGTGCCAATTGTTCTTCTTCAATATGGTGATCATGGTGGTGTTGGCTCAAGCTGGTGAAACTGGTATAGCGGATAGGGTTAAATGGTTGTAGGTTGATGTTCAGTGCCTGATAGGGGTGTTCCAGATTTTGTCCCACGGATACGGTTGCTGGCGCAGCCATGCCTTCACACCAGCTAAAATATGCTGGATCGGTATTTTGAGCCAGAAAAGTGTGCCATTGATTATATAAGGTGCTGATTAGCTGGTTTTTATGGGTGGTTTGCCAATAATTTTGGGTTTCAGCCAAGGTGTGGTGCTGCTCACCACCTAACAGCCATGCTAAGGGATTGCTGGCTGTGCTGCTACACGCTGCGCTGTAGATAATGAGCTGTTCGCGTGCGCGGGTAAAGGCAACATAGTAAAGGCGTAGTTGTTCAGCCATGCTTTCTTCGATCAATTCGGTTTTGTCATTGTCGTTGAGCAAGGGCTGTGCCACCATTTCGATATGATTTTGCTGGTGCAGTCGATGCCATTGGGCGAAGTTGCTGATGGCTTCTTTGCCATCCCAGGCAAAGGGGCAAAATACAACTGGATATTCAAGCCCCTTGGATGCATGCATGGTGACGATTTTCACCAGTGCCTCATCACTTTCTAATCGCAATAAATAGCTGTCATTGGCTGGCTGGGGATTACTGATGGCTTGCTCAAGCCAGTCCAGCAAGGCATTGGCAGAGGGAATGGTTTGCTCTGTCTCGGCCAGTAATTCAGCCAGTTGCCAAAAGTTGGTTAGTCCGCGATCGTTACGCTGTTTGAGCAAGTTACTTTCCAACGCGGTTTGGCTGGCAAACCATTGTAGGGCGGTATATACCCCATGTTGCTGCCAATGTTCTCGAGCGTTGAGTGCTAATTGAATCCATTCATTCAGGGTATGTTCATTTAGATTTAGTTGGGCTAATTGGGCGGCTGTCCAGTTAAATAATACGCCACCAAGAATGAAGCGTAGGATTTGGGTTTGTTGCGGTTGCAACCAGAAGCGCAGCAAGGCAGCCATGGCTTCGGCTTCGCTGGTGCTGAATATGGACTGATTGCCGAGTGAAACGCTGATGACGCCACAACGCTTAAGTGCTTTGGCTATCAGCTGACCCTCTTTGTGAGAATGAACCAGTACGGCAATGTCTCCGGCCAGTAGCGCTCGTGTGCCCAATGTGAGCTCACCGCGCAGACCTTGGTTAATCATGTCGGCTATTTCATGAGCACAGCATTCGGCAGCACGAGCACGCAAGCTATCTTTATTGGGGATGATCTCGTTGCCTTTTTCACTTACGCTAATGTTTTCATGCAGCCACCGCACTTTTATGGCTGCTAGGGCATGGGGGTGATCAACGAGGCGTAATTTGCTGTGCTCGGCCTGAGCGTTGATCAGGGGGTAATCTATTCCGTGCAGGATAAAAGGGTGATCTTTGCTGGTAAATAATTGGGTGATGGACTGCACTAACGCTTGATGACTGCGATAGTTGGTATTCAGGGTATAGCGTTGCTGCGCAGGGGTATCGGCAGCTGCACGCAAATAGGCATGAATATCGGCACCACGAAAACGATAAATGGCCTGCTTAGGGTCACCGACCATGACTAATGGACGATGCTGCGCGGCAAAAGCGGTTTTAAAAATATGGTACTGCATCGGGTCGGTATCCTGACATTCATCTACCAAGGCAATCTGCCATGTCTGCGCCAGTGCGGCGGCTAAGGTGCTGGCTTGGGGATTGGTTGGTGACAATGCCATGGTCACATCGGCAAGCAGGTCATCGTAACTGCGCTGATGGCTATTGCGCCGGTGTTCATCCAGACATTGGCGCACGTACTGAAAGCAATCAATTTGTAATTGTAGGGCAATGCTGTTTTCGGCAGCCTGTTTTTGCTCCAGAAGCTGACCCAATTCGGCCAGCAATCGGACTGTGTTGAGCAAGTTTTCGTCCAGAATTTGGTTTTTTTTGGCTTTGGAAGTTAGGTAGTCTGGCGCAAATTTGTTTAATTTTTCCAGTATTTTTTTGGGCAGTTGACAGGATGCTGGCGGTTCCTGCAGGGCTAGTTCTAGTTCGAGAAAAAACTCTTCATAGCTTTTAGCGCGGAATGTGGAGCCGTTAAGTTGGGGGTGCAGCTGCCAAAAAGCCTGATGTATGGCATGAAACTGAGTGCTCAGTTGTTGCCAACAGTGCTGTAAGGTATGGTTGATGTCTGACAAATCACTGACAGGGGGGAGGCGTATGAGTAGGTTGGGTATGCTACTGTAATTTCCCGTTTCCTGTACCAGTTTGGATGGGGTCAGTTTGCGCGAGACGGCCAGACTGGATAGTGTTGTTTGATGGCTGATATTTTTGCGCCAAAAATCTTCTGCAAAGCGGCATAGTAGTTGTGGGTCGGTTTCGCTGGTTTCGGTATCAAAAGGGGTCTGACATAAGAAGGCATAATCGGTAAGAATACGCTGACAAAAACCATGAATAGTATAAACTGCTGCGCTGTCAAATTGGGTGATGGCAGCTTGCAAGCGCAGAATCAGGCTGGCGTCGTCACTTAGCTGGCGTGCCTGATCGATTAGTTGTTGTAAAACCGGATCGTTTTCTGCAGCAGGCAATTGATTTTGTAATAAGGCTAATGCCTGATTCAGACGAGTACGAAGTCGGGTTTTGAGCTCTGCCGTAGCAGCTTTGGTAAAAGTGACCACCAATATGGCGTCGACGGGCAATTGTTCCAGCAATATCAGTCGCGCAAATAAGGCGGCGATATTAAAGGTTTTACCGGTGCCCGCCGAGGCTTCTATCAAGCTGATGCCTTGTAACGGCATGGTAATGGGATTAAGTACCTGACTCATGATGATTGATGATTACCTTCGGTGCAATGCAGTAATGGCAGAAGCAGCTCTTCGATCAGATTCCAGAATAAAGGTTGATCTATAGGCAGATCCTGATCGCGGGAGAATACTTGAGCCACTTCATTATATTCGGCCTGCGGTTTGCCATGATGGCTGTCCATATACGCTTTGAAAGCTGCACTGTATTCTTCATTACTATGAGCAGCAGGCGGATTGCTTTTCTGTCTGTTTTTGTACCAGCAAGTCGCAGCCGCCAGACTGGTTTTGGGAAAAAACGGTAAGGGTCGCGATTGACCAAGCAGATAGTAATCGAGCCATTGGCTAAGTAAGGCTTGTGCTTGTGACTGGGGTATGGGCGCCAAAGTACGTGGTTTGGGCGGATACAGTTCATGGGTTTGTGCAGGAGAGATGCCGGAAGCACACAGTAACAAATGGCGCAAATACAATTCGATGTTGTCAGGCGAGGTTGGAGCACGGTTACATTCGATGATTTGGCCGCACTGATGCAAATGGGTGATGATCCCACTGAGCTGAAGTTGTGGATGTTGCAATACAAAAGGTACATCAGCAACGGCGGGACTGAGTAATATCTCGCTGTCTAAAGCCATGGTCTGAATACGCAGACTATCGGTAATAATGCTGCCCAGTTCGCCTTCAGGAATGAGTCCACTGATGGCCAACGCTTTGTCTACTTCCTCCAGATCCAGATGTTGTTGACGGGCTTGCGTATAGGCTGTGTATACAGGTGCACTGTTTTCAATGGTGAATGGCTCAGCTGCACTGATGGGAGTCTGCTGGTAAGGTGCCTGCCATTGTAATTGTTGTTGCAACCAGAAGCGCACGGGATTGCGCCAGAAACGGATAAATGTTTCGATATTTAACTCTGTCGTACGGTCTTGCGCTGGGAGCGGCACTTCGGTCAAAAACGGTGTCGAAGAATGGGCATCGCTGTTCAATGCTTGAGCATAATCCTGACGGCTGCTGGCTAAATCACCGTTAAAGTAACGTCGTGAAAAGGGTTGCAATGGATGGTGGATAATATGCTGCTGATTAAATGCCAGTGAGGTCGTGCCAGTCATGCCGGCCAATACATCGGTTAGTTCGTAGATCAAAGCTGATGGAGCCAGTTCTTCATTTTTACGGATATCTTTGCCGATGTAAGACAGATAAAGTTTGTCTTCGGCGCTCAATATGGATTCGAGAAATAAATAGCGGTCATCATTTCGACGCGCACGGTCGCCACGACGCGGATGCTGTGCGATTAAGTCAAAAGCGGCGGATTTGGTGGTGCGCGGATAATCTCCGTCATTTAGTCCGAGCAGACAAATACAACGAAAGGGTAGGCTTCGCATCGGTACCATACTACAAAAGGTGATGCCTCCACGCAGAAACCCAGCCTGGCGGGTGGCAGAAAGATAGTTTTGCAGATGTTCAATAGCGATTTCAGGCGGGATAACTTGATTAAATTGTGCCATGTCGGCGTGTGCTTGCCAGTCTGCCAGCGCGGTTTCCAGTTGCTGCATCGCTGAACCTGTTAAGCTGTCTTCATCGGCTAAATCTCTGAGTAGGTGTCGGGTATGAGCAATCCATTGTTCGATGGAGGCAGCCTGCTGCCACTGCTGATGATGGTACATCAGGCAATCAATCAGTTGTTGAGCTCGAGCCAATATTTCGGTATGACCGATATCGGTATACCACGGCAATTGTTGTTGCCATAATTTGGGGTGGCGCTGTTCTGGTAATAACCAGCCTAATACGGTGCGCTCACGTGCCTGTTCCCATGTATAAAGTTTACCCGCTCCACCGTATTGCTGGCGCATGGCAGCATCTGTACCCCAGCGTATACCTTGTTCCTGCCAGACACGTTTAATCAATTCGACATCGCTGTCATTGAGATCAAAACGTGCTCGCACAGCCACTTCATCCAGTAATGGTTGAATACTGTCAATGCTGAAACGACTGAGCATTAATGGCAATAATTTTTCTAATAACTGTAATACCGGCTCGTGTAAACTGATTTTGATGTCAGCGATGTTGTAGGGCAAAGCGGGTATTGTTCCTTGTTTTTGACCAAAGACAGCAGGAATATAGGGTAAATAAGGTTCAATGTGTGGCGTGAGAACGGCAATATGGTGTGGTTGCCAGTCAGGATGTTGTTGCAAATCCTGTAATAGTTGTTCTTTAAGAATTTGAAGTTCACGTAAGGGAGAATGGGCGGCAACAATCTGGATAGACTGATCATAGGGTTGCAATTGGTAGGCTTGATGCGTTTGTTTAGGATGTTGTAAACATTGAATATCATTTTGCAGGCGATGCAGTAAGGTATCGGCAACTTCACCGCACTCTGTATACACAGAAGGCATATTGTGCACTTCATCTAAATCATTGAGCGCATCGAAAAAATCTCGTCCTTGTTTGCCTAAACTGGCGAGCAAGGGATGGCCGACTACGTTGATATCCAAATTTTGATCCAGCAATAAGGCGTCTGCTGGCAACACATTACCCCAGTATTCAGCACAGGGATTGATGGCAAAAAGATGCACATCTGTATGTTGAGCGATGATTTGTAAGGCTTGTAAATAAATGGGTGCCAAAGTGGCCATACCAAAAACAAAAATCCGCTCGGGTAAATGCTGCGCGGTCAATTGAGATAGAAAAGATTGCATGATATCAGCACGATGCGGCAGATGGCTGTCTATACTTAGCCATTGCCACAATTCTGCCTGCCATTTTTCATCTTCTCCCAGATTGAGTAATTCTCCTTCTGCCCATTTTTCTATCCAATCATTGCGATAGATTAAATATTGGTCATAAATATCAGCAAGTTTACCGGCAAGTTGATAAGGTGCTTGTATACTACTGCTTAAATAATTTTTTAAAGCAGCTGCTGTATGCTGCAAAGCTGGCTGGTGCAATTGATCGCTACAAAAAAGTCTCAGCAAGCGCCAGCGCAGTACTTCAGTATGAAAAGGATTGAGTTTAGGCATTTCTGGCAAGACTTTATGCGTTAATTGCCAGATAAAGCTAGCAGGAAGGCTGAAATGCAGATTTGCAGCAATGCCATGCTCACGCGCCAGAAAATGATTTAGATAACGACGCATGCCTTGACTTTGCACAACAACTTCTGTGGTAGTCAGCACAGAAGCTGGAGGGGTATGCTGATAAACCCGACTGAACAAAATAGCCAGATCAGATAAATGATTTGATTGGTAAAGGTAGAACATGGACTACAAATCCTGATAGATAGATTATTATAACTTCCTTCTCTTGATTTGCGTGATGGAAATTCAACATGGGAGTAATCTGATAATCACATGTTAAATAATATTATTAAAAATCAATATTGGTAATTAACACTATGTATACCAGATTGTCACAAATAATGACTAGGTCATATTATAGAGAAATATTAGACAAAGCGCTAAGACAGGCCAAGGAAGAGTATAAAATTTCTCCAAATATATCTTTCAATAGGTCAATTTATCATCAATTAGTTGATATAAAAAAGGTAGTTGTAGAACAAGGGTGTATTTTCACGTTAGAAGAATCAAAACAGAAATATCCTCTAGGAGTAATGACGCTACGCCATTTTGATGGATATGAAGATTTTGATTATAAAGATATGTTAATAGATATATCTTATGGGATATCACGTTATCCCACTATGCCGGAAGAATAAATGGTATGATACTATAGATTAATTTTTGTTCCTATTTCAATTTATTATCGGATTATTCTTTCCAAAAAGAAGAATCAAGCGAAAATGCATTGTTTCCGCTTAATTCCGAACAAATATCTTGGGCTGATCTGACTGAAGATAGAAAATGTTTGATAGATAATTGGTTCCTTAAAACTCAGGAATGGAGAAGTCATGGAGTATAAGCTGAAGAATCTAATGTTGATGAAAGAAAGATAAATTGGGATGAAATTATGGAGAAACTCGATTTATTAATTTTATAAATACATGATATTTAAAAAGGAATTTTTTAAATTATGGGTTATAAGCAAGACAAGCTATCATTGAAAAATTTAGTTTATTTGAATTAAAATTAATTAACACTAGTCAAAGATAGAAAAAAAAAGGACAATAGACCATCGCTGCTTTATTGAATTGATTAAAGGTATACATAAGAAGGAATTAATGTGAGATTTAAAGGCGTAATTGATAAGATGGCGCACACTAAAGGTGTAATGGCCTGTGCTGTTGTAGACTACGAGAGCGGTATGCTGCTTGATGGTGTTAGTCCCTCTGGTATGGATCTGGATATTTTGTCAGTATGTAATACTGAGATTGTACGATCTGAAGTTAAAGCTATTGAGCGACTGTATGGCGAGGATGAGACTGAAGAAGCAATTGAAGATATCCTTATCAGTTTGCACAAAGAATATTATTTGTTACGTCCGATGCAGAGTAGCAAAGGTGTATTTATGTTTATGGTTTTAGACCGTAAAACGGCTAATTTAGCATTAGCACGTCGCGCCCTTGAAATTGCTGATCATCAATATGAGGATGCTTGAACAGAGTCAAGCAAAGATTCAATACCTTCAATTTATTAAATAAGCCTCGCATGATGAACCGCGAGGCTGTTTTTTATTTCTTTTTCATTTGCTGCTCATACCAGCTGAGAAAATCCGATTCAGAGACATATCCCAATAATGGTTTACTGCGATAACCATTGTTTTGCACGACAAAAAGTCCCGGTGGACCGTATAAACCATATTGGTGCAACAGCTTTTGCTGTTCAATAGTATTATCGGTGACATCAATTTGTAAAAATCTACTTTCATCCACGACAGCGCGAACTTTGGCACTCCCTAATGTAAACGCATTCATCTCTTTACAGGAAATACACCATTCTGCATAAAAATCCAGCAAAACAGGCTTGTCGGGATTGGCAGCAAACAGTTCCTGCATCGCTTGTCGCAATAATTCTGGATCTTTAAATTTTTGACCAAAATGCTGTTGTTGCGGTGGAGTCAACGTGAGCAGATGATGAATGGGTGTGCTACGGTTTAGCGAGCTGGCGACAGCAAAATATAGCCCACTGACGAGAAAAATCAAACTGGTTACGCCATTAAATACACGTTGATAACCCGAGCTACGTTGCCAGCAAAAGTACATATAAATAGCTGGAATCAGCATCAGAAGTGTATAAGTAATGATGACAAAAGTATAATTTAAAAAAGGCGTGGCAATATAAGTGGCGACAGCAATTAAAATCATTCCAAACAGATATTTAACGGTCTTCATCCACGCGCCTGCTCTGGGTAAAATATGTGCTCCAAAAACCGATATCAATACCAGAGGTACGCCGGTACCTAAAGCCATGACATATAAGGCCATGCCACCGAGCGCAGCATCACCACTTTGACCGATATAGCCCAATGCAAATGCCAGTGGTGGGGCCACACAGGGGCCGACTATAAGAGCAGATAAGGCACCCATCATAAAAACTGAAAAAAGATGACCGCCATGAAAGCGATTGCTCACGCGTAATATGAAAGACTGCCAGCGTTGCGGTAATTGAATGTGATACAAGTCAAGCATAGCAAATGCCAGAAGCAGCAATATGATTGCTGCGGAAAGCACCACTAACGGTTGTTGTAACCAGGCATTGATAAAGGTTCCTGTCCTCGCGGTGGCTATGCCGACAATGGTATATGTCAAAGCCAAACCTTGAACATACACAAAAGATAAAACAAAAGCGCGCCATTTACTGTGGCGGTGATTTGAGCCAACGACTATCGCCGACACAATGGGCAATAGTGGATACATACATGCAGTCAAACTCAGTCCCAGACCACCTATAAAAAAGGTCAGCAAATTGGTAATAATCGTGGCTCGGGAAAGTTGAAACAGGCTGTTAGTGGATGAAACAGCTTGCCTTGCCTGTAAAGTTTCTTGTTTCTGTTGAAAATTGGATACCTTCGGTGTCAAGACTACGGGTTTGTGCAAAAGCTGCTCTTTGGTAAGCGGGTTAATGGTCCAAATTTTTTCAACGGGCGGATAACACACTCCGGCGTCGGCGCAGCCTTGATAAGTCAATTTCAGTTCAAACTGTTGTTGGGTATCAGCATGAACATACGGCCAGATTGCGTCTAATTGATGGTAAAAAACATATTGGTTACCATAAAAGTGATCTTGTTTCAGTGTTCCCGCTTGAATAAAACGACCATTCCCTAAAACACCATCTGGTTTGGTGGTTATCTTGATTTTGTTGCGATACAAATAATATTCTGGTGCGATATCAAAACGCACATAAATATGCTTATCCTGAATGGTCAATACTGGTTGGAATGCTTTTGAAGCCGACAAAAGTTGGTAATTGTCAAATGCCAGCGCTGCCTGACACAACGATAAAAATAGAATAACCAATAGGCAGCATGATTTAAACATGCGTACAAATGGCAGGCGCGAAATCGTATTGTGAGACATAAAGGTCACAGAAACTATGATGGTGTCGAACTAAATTCATGAATAAATGGCAGTAAATCATCAACCCTTGCAACCATTTACCACCAACCTACTGGGTAAGGATAATGTTTCCAGCTTAAGTGGGTTGGATTTTTTTATGGGTATTGTATCAGAGCATAGGCAGAATGATTATGGATAGATTCGAAATTTTCGCTTTCAACAGTGAATGAAGTTACTTTGTTGTTGTTTTTTAAGGAAGTGGCCACATCACGAACCATATCTTCTACAAATTTTGGGTGATCGTAGGCATACTCGGTAACAAATTTTTCATCTGGACGCTTTAATAAAGCATAAAGCTGACAGGATGCCTGTTGTTCAATCAGGTTAATAATCTCTTCTATCTGGATTTCATCCTGACCACTTACAGTGACCGTGACATGTGAACGTTGATTGTGTGCTCCATAAGCAGAAATTTCTTTACTACATGGGCATAGACTGGTGACCGGCACCATCACTTGCATGGTTTGCACATAGCTACCGTTGGTGATTTCTGCGCACAGTTTAACCTGATAATCCATCAGACTGCTGATGGCACTGATTGGCGCCTGTTTTTGGCGAAAAAAAGGAAAGCTCAGGCTGATTTTACCCGCTACTGCATCCAGTTTATGCAACATGGTTTCTGTCAATTGACGCAAAACCCGACCATCAATATTGTCTTGCTGTGCCTGTATCAATTCGATGAAACGGGACATGTGCGTTCCTTTTTGCTCTTCAGGCAGAGCCACCGTCATCGTCAGTTCAGCAACGGTGTGTTGTATTCCATCGGCAGAAGCGATGCGCACAGGTAGGCGAAAATTTTTTATTCCAACCTGATTAATCGGCATATTGCGTTTATCAACACTGCTTTGCACATCGGCAATAGCGTTCATACTAATGATATTCCTTGTCAGACCAATACAATCCAGTCATTGCGTCTGGGATTTTTGCAGACATTCATGACCAATAAGGTCTAAAATTATACTGTATGCCTTAAATCCGAGCAAATCAGTCGGAATTAATATTACCCTAGCGATATAATGCCTGAAGTCAATGAGCATGCTAAACTTATAGCCACAATTAAATTAATTTAACCTACTTATGTAAGTACACGTTGCTGCCATAGTCTGTGCTTGCAGTGGAGAAAATATGAAATTTGCCACCCAAACCATCCATGCCAGCTATGAGCCGGATGAACACAATCGGGCTTTAATGCCACCTATTTATCAGAATAGCATGTTTGCGCTGCATGAAATAGGTGAGGACATTCCTTTTCGATATGCACGTATTTCCAATCCAACCCGTCAGATATTGGAAGATACCATGGCTGAACTGGAGCATGGTTGTGCAGGTTTTGCCTACGGTAGTGGCATGGCAGGCATTGATGCGATTTGGCGTACCTTTTTGCGCCCGGGTGATACCATCGTTGCCGTGGCAGATATTTATGGTGGAGCGTATGACCTATTGACTGAAGTTTATGCCCAATGGGGTGTTAATGTAATATTTGCCGATCTGACAGAACCAACCAATCTGGAGCGCATACTGGCGCAAACTTCTGTGAAAATGGTTTGGCTGGAAACACCAAGCAATCCGCTGTTGCGTTTAGTGGATATCGCTTCTCTGACGAAAATAGCCCATGAATCAGGTGCTATAGTCGGCATGGACAATACCTTTGCCACCCCTTATATTCAACAACCGCTAGATTTGGGTGTGGATATTGTCTTGCACTCAGCGACGAAATATTTGTCAGGGCATTCTGATGTATTAATGGGCATAGCTGTAACCAAAAATCCTGAACATGCCAAACAATTACGTTCTGTTTCCATCAATACCGGTGGAATTGCTGGTCCAATGGATTGCGCATTGGTTTTACGCGGAATCAAAACCCTGGTTGTGCGTATGCGGCAACATATGGCTAACGCAGCCGAACTGGCACGACGCTTGCAACAACATCCTGCTGTTGAAAAAGTATTTTATCCAGGATTAGCTGAGCATGAACATCACGAATTGGCGTGCAAACAAATGCAACATGGATTTGGCGGAGTTGTTTCAATCTATTTGCGCAATGACAGCCGACAAGCGGCCAACAGCGTGGTTAAAAACCTGCAAATGATTCGACTGGCATCCAGTTTGGGCGGTGTAGAGAGCCTGATCAACCATAGTTCTAGCCAGTCGCATAGTGGCATGAGTGCCGAAGTGAAAAAATCTCTGGGCATTCGTGAAGGTTTATTGCGTATTTCTGCTGGCATAGAAGACATAGAAGATATTTGGAGCGACCTCAATCGGGCGCTAAACACCTTAATTTAATTTATCAGAAGTAAGCGAAACAGTTGTGCAGAATTATTACGATGTTTTGAATGTTGCTCATAATGCCTCGGATGAAGTTATTCGTGCGGCCTACCGAGCCTTATCACAAAAATACCATCCTGACCGCAATCCGCATAATCCTCAAGCACACCAGCGGATGACAGAAATCAATCAGGCTTACGCTGTGCTGTCTGATCCAGAAAAGCGACATCATCACGATGTTTGGATTGCGCGACAAGCTTTGCAGGCACATATCGCACCCGAATTACTGGCGCGCAAACATTCTCCTTTTGCCGCGCCAGTACATTTACCCAATCAGCACGATCAGACAATCACACTTAATGAGCGTGGGCACGGCTGGGTATGGTTTATTGCAGCAGCAATTTTAGTGGTCATGGGGATGGTCTGGTGGCGCCAGCTGTATCCTGCTCCAACTACTAGCCAGCAGAGCAAGCAAGTAACCGGACCTGTCACCATCGCCCCTAATGGACATCAGTTTCCGCTAAAAGCAGCTTACGTGACCGGTTATCCCGTTTTACGCCAGCGCGGTGATAATCGCATTGTTGTGCACGCTACATCCTTGCAATCAGCGGTTTTTGCCCAATTATATGAGTTACACGACGGTAAATTTACTGCCATTCGTTCTTTTTATATTCCGGCTGGAGAAACCTTCATCATCCCCAAAATCGGTGATGGCGATTTCAGCTTGCAATACCAACGCATTAGCGATGGGAAATGGGCTGTCAGCGACGGAATACAAATAAAAAACACCGAAGCAAGTCGAAAATATCAGGATATAGATATCAGACTGTAAACACACATCTGCGGCCAGATTGTCTGGCGCAGCTTTGAAGGAAGCTTTGCATGAGTGCAGCACCAGAAGCCAAATTTACTGAAGAAACTGTATTATGGGTGAAACAGCTCACGCCGAAACTCATGTCATTTGCCATTACCCGACCGCATTCATACCGCTTCAGTGCCGGACAGTTTTCGCGACTTGGATTTCGTGACGGTGCAGGCTATATCTGGCGAGCCTATTCCATTGTTTCGGCTGAATATGCCGATACCTTAGAGTATTTTGTTATTCTGATTGAAAATGGCGCCATGAGTCAGCGTCTGGCACAAATGCAAGCAGGGCAAAGCATTCTGCTGGATAAAACCGCCTTTGGGTTTCTTCTGCCTGGACGCTTTACCGATGGGGAAGATCTCATCATGCTGAGTACCGGCAGTGGCATTGCCCCTTTCTTGTCTATGTTACAACAACCGCAGCTGTGGGAGCGTTTCCAGCATATTGGATTGGTGCACTCTGTGTCCTATGCTAATGAGCTGGTATTCAATCAGCGCGTAGAAGAATTTCATCAGCACCCGCTGGTGGCAGAGTATGCGCATAAATTAAGCTGGCAGCCGGTTGTGACTCGTGAAGAGACAAACGGCGCTTTAAACCAGCGTTTGCCAGAATTGTTACACAACGGCAGTTTGGCACAAGGATTAAACTTAGCATTTTCTCCACAGCGTACTCGTTTTATGCTGTGTGGTAATCCTGCTATGGTAGCAGACACCTTTAAAACCTTGCTCAATATGGGTTATAGCATGCATCGTAATAAACTGCCCGGACAAATCATCATGGAAAACGGCTTTTAGTGAATGTAGCGGGCAATGCTGTTACACCCAAATAATGGTTATCCTAGAACTGGCTTCTTGATATTTATTTATATTTATCAATATTATAAGAGTGAATTTGCAAATATTAATTATGCCATATTCATTATTTGTAAATTCAAACCATCGTTTGTAATTGAGTCTCTCGTTACTGTTTGGTTGCAAACTGTTCTTGCTAATACACGTACCATTCGGTGAAAAATCAGCCAAGAATAGGCAATAAAAAAGATCAGGCAAGTTTTGCTGTAGCGACAGGTGCAGCCTACAAGCAAATAGCACACAGCTGGCAAGTGTAGGCAATAATGGCAAAAATATTCACAAGCAAAGTCTGAGCGCATAAGAATCAATATGCTATAGATAAGCCGGCCTTGAAGCCCGTGTTTTTAATATGATTAGATGACTTAAAAATCTGCCTGATAAATCAACTAAAAAAATTTTCATGATCAACAAACGTTAGCAGTCACTCTCACACTTTTCTAACCGCACTTTATACAATATGCACCCGGTTTCGGGTGGCTTTTAAAAATAGGGTAATGGTGAATGAAAGCATGACCAGTAATGACCAAGCCCCCCATTTACCCACATGAACTGTCGCCCAGGCACCCATTTGATTAGGATATTGCCAAATTCCAAAAAAAGTACTGATGTTTTCTGCCAACCAGATAAAAAAACCGATCAACGTAAAGGCTAATAATATGGGCATACGTCGTGGACGGTCATAAGGGGTAAATTCCACTGTTGTCCGGATATACAGCCCCAGAGCTATAGCGGCAAGATACCAGCGATAATCGCCGATAAAATGATGCGTAAAAAAATTCACATATAGCGCCCCAGATAATATTACTGTCAATATCAGAGGCGGGTGAAAATAAATTTTTAAATTTTGCAAACGCCAGCACTGAATAATGTAGCTGCCCACAGCTGCATACATAAAGCCACTGAATAATGGCACGCCGAAAACTTTGCTCCAGCCGGCATCAGGATAGTGCCATGAACCAATTGTTGCTGACGTTTTAAATACTTCTAAAATAAATCCGAAAATATGAAATAAACAAATAGCTCTTAATTCTGCCCAGTTTTCAAGTTTAAGCATCATCATTAGTGATTGTATCGTTATGGCTATAAGTAACAGCACGTCATAGCGGGGGATACCCCAAATTCCATTGCGGGGTACAGTAAAAATAGCCAGAAAAATTAGCCCAGCAAATAAACAGGCACGTGCTTCTTTCAAGCCAAACCACAAAAACTCAAGCAAAAACCGTTGTATGCCATGTACATCAACCGCAGGGGGAGCAATGAGAAATTGATCAAGAGGATTGATATTCGTGTCTATCGCCATTTTTTGTTCTGGCAAATGGATAGCAGAATTTGGACGAGACATGATCTGGATATCCCTTTTTTTCATACTTAAGTTTTCGAGCACACAATATGATTGGTTTAATTACTGTACTGACATACTAATTTTTTAATATCGATTAACTATGATGGTTAATACTTTTTATGCTTATTACGTCTTTTGCATGCAATTATAGTATATTTTCATGCGAGCGCTTATTTTTTATGCAGAATAGTAGAATAAACGAATAAAGGATTTGACTTTGTAAACACATATGATGTTGTGATTACATATAGCATATGCAATACATAGGTTAGATATGACATATAAATATGCTAATCGGTGCCATTTTGCTTATATTAAAAAGAAATGATTGGTCACAAATCAAATAGTTGATTAACTACCCGTTTTTTTATTTTAATCTTTGGCTAATAAACAGACTGATTCTAATTAATATGCGGATAGATCTGTTGAGGATTTTTGAAAAAACGCTCACATTAAAAATGGCGGTTAACGCTTAATTTTAATTGGTAGAGCAAAACCATAAAGCCAGCTGATATGGGTATTAATGACCACCCTTATTACTGAGCTGGCGTAATGCAGCGGCCAGTTCAGGGTGATGGGTCAGGGCGTCTGCTGAACGTGCCAATTCCTGTCTGGCTTTGGCCGTCAGGTTGGCCTGTTTGACCACTTTAGGCTGCGTTTCAGCCGGCTGAACTTTAATTCGTACCGCTTCAATGTGTTGATCAATCTGTTGTAAGTTAGGTAACAAGGCTGGTAAGACCATGCGCAGGCGTGAGGCGATCATGCTGTTATGGGCAATTACCACCAATTGCCCGTCGCGGACGCAGGCCACAGTAAACTGAGCGTGCATATTGGCTGGCAGCTCCTGTTTGAGGCATGCCCCCAGTCGCTGCCAGTGCGCAGATTGACTTAATAACTGCTTGAGCTGCGCATTTTTTTTACTAAACTGTTCCAGATTCATAACACTACACTAATGGGATTTGCGGATAACGGCGAGGCATCATTTTAGCGACATAGCTACAAGAGGCTTGCAGGCGCAGATGCTGAGACTGAACGTGTTGTGCTAAGGCGTCCAGCAACGCAGCTGCCACACCATCACTACGTGCTTCAGGTGTCACATATGTGTGGTGCGCATCAATGAGATCTGGGGCAATAATAGTAAAATCCAGATGACCTAATTCGGTACCATCGCGCTGTGCACTCAGGCGACCACCTTGTTCAGAGGGGATCAATTGTATCGTAAAAGTCTTCATAGTTAATACCTTTCCTTAAACATCCCAATTTAGTCTTGGAATTTCATTATCTACCATTATATAGAGAATGGTGAAAAAGATAACTGCTCACTAAAAGTGCTAATTATTGTTCACAAAGAATAGAAAAATGCAATCAGCAACACATGAGACTAGAAGCTTGTGTTAAAATTTCCTATTTCTTGCCTATTTTTTATTATATTGCGCCTGCTGGTGCTGGACTACTGATTTATGTTGAAAAACTTAGCTAAAAAAATTCTGGGTAGCCGTAACGACCGACTCTTAAAACAGTATCGCAAAGAAGTAGCAAAAATCAATGCACTTGAACCTCAGGTTCAAGCTCTGAGTGATGCTCAATTACAGGCTAAGACCGCAGAATTCAAACAGCGTTTGGCAGCAGGCGAACATCTTGATAGCCTGTTGGTTGAAGCTTTTGCTGTCTGCCGTGAGGCCAGTAAGCGTACTTTGGGTATGCGTCACTTTGATGTGCAACTGATTGGCGGGATGGTTTTGCATTTCGGTAAAATTGCCGAAATGAGAACTGGTGAAGGTAAAACACTGGTCGCCACCACGACAGTGTATTTGAATGCCTTGTCAGGTAAAGGCGTGCATGTGGTTACCGTCAACGATTACTTGGCCGCCCGTGACGCCAGCATCATGCGCCCATTGTATGAATTTCTTGGCATGAGCGTCGGTATTATTGTCAGCAATATGGATCACGACGATAAAAAAGCCGCCTATTTAGCAGACATCACCTACGGCACCAATAACGAATATGGTTTTGATTACCTGCGCGACAACATGGTCAGTGATCAAAGCGAGAAAGTTCAGCGCGAATTGTCATTTGCGGTGGTGGATGAAGTCGATTCCATTTTGATTGACGAAGCGCGTACACCGCTAATTATTTCCGGTCAGGCTGATGACAACGTTAGTCTGTATCAAATCATGGATCAGATTCCTCCTAAGCTTATTGCGCAGCAAAGCGAAGAGGGCGAGGGTGATTACTGGGTCGATGAAAAAGCCCGTCAGGTCATTCTGAGTGAGCAGGGACATGAGCATGCTGAAGAAATTCTGACGCAGATGGGCTTATTGCAGGAAGGTGATTCGCTTTATTCCACCAATAATATCATGCTGATGCATCATCTGATGGCCGCATTGCGGGCTTATACCTTGTTCCAGCGTGATCAACATTATGTGGTTCAGGATGGTGAAGTGGTGATTGTGGATGAATTCACCGGACGTTTAATGGCGGGTCGTCGTTGGTCAGATGGTCTACATCAGGCAGTGGAAGCCAAAGAAGGGGTGGAGATCAACAAAGAAAACCAGACATTGGCCTCGATCACCTTCCAGAATTTTTTCCGCTTGTATGACAAACTGGCTGGTATGACCGGTACCGCTGATACAGAAGCCTTTGAGTTTCAGAGTATTTACGGTCTGGAAACCGTGATCATTCCACCAAACCGTCCAATGGTGCGTAAAGACCTGAACGATCAGATTTATCGTTCTAACGAGGAAAAATATGAAGCTGTGGTGGCCGATATCAAAGAACGCCACGCGAAAGGGCAGCCAATTTTGGTAGGTACCACCAGCATTGAAAATTCTGAGCTGGTGTCTGCCTTACTTAAACAAGCACACTTAGGTCATAATGTGCTCAATGCCAAGGAACATGAACGCGAAGCCGATATTATTGCTCAGGCTGGTCGTCCCGGTATGATTACCGTTGCCACCAACATGGCCGGTCGCGGTACCGATATTGTCTTGGGCGGTAACATTAAGCCACAGATCGATGCGATTGAGGCTGATGAAAATTTATCCGCGGAACAAAAACAAGCACAAATTGAAAAGCTGCAGCAGCAATGGCAGCAGGATCATGATGCCGTATTGGCAGCTGGTGGTCTGCATATTATCGGCACAGAACGGCATGAAAGCCGCCGTATCGATAATCAGCTGCGCGGGCGTGCTGGTCGTCAGGGTGATGCTGGTTCCAGCCGTTTTTATCTGTCGTTTGAAGATCCACTGTTGCGTCTGTTTGCGCTTGATCGCGCTAGCGCCATTCTAAACCGTTTGGCACCGGAGCGCGGTGTGGCTATCGAAGCCGGTATGCTTAACCGGCAGATTGAAAACGCACAACGTAAAGTTGAGAACCGCAATTTCGATATGCGTAAGCAAGTGCTGGAATATGATGACGTTGCCAACGATCAGCGTAAAGTGATTTACCATCAGCGTGCAGAGATTTTGCATAGTGAAGACATTGATGCGTTGATGCAGGATGTGCGCCATGATGCCATTGTGGATACTGTGGACAGTTATATTCCACCGAATAGTATGGAAGAGCAATGGGATGTTTCCGGATTGGAACATAAATTGGCGGCTGATTTTAATCTTCATCTGTCCATAGCTGATTGGCTGAAAGAAGACAATACTTTAGACAACGAAAGCATTAGCGAGCGCTTGCTGGCGATTGTAGAAGAAGATTATGCTAAAAAGGTGGAATTAGCCGGCATAGAAAACATGCGTCGATTCGAACGCAATATCATGCTGCAAATTATTGATACGCGCTGGCGTGAACATCTGGCTGATATGGATTACCTGCGCCAAGGCATCCATTTACGAGGATATGCGCAGAAAAATCCTAAACAGGAATATAAGCGTGAAGCGTTTGAAATGTTTCAGCAGATGTGGCACAACATTCGCCAAACCGTTGCTTCATTGTTGATCTCCGTACAGTTTGAAAATGCGGAAAATCATGCAGACATGGAAAATCAGGAGACTGATTACTTATCGACAGCTGGTCAGTATGATGATCAGGATTATAGTCCCCAAGCCATGGAAGAACGTGGCGAAATGATCCTTCGTAACGATCCATGTCCCTGTGGCAGTGGTTTAAAATATAAAGCATGCCATGGAAAACTGAAGAACTAATTTCGCAGTAATTATTTGCTCAACACTTTGCGTGTGCTGCATTAAAAAATTTTATTGATCTGTAAACATAACCTGCCAGCTTGCTGTGCAACTTTGCGTAAATAATCACAGCGGCGGCATGGTTATGCAATACATTATTGATGAATTTGCCCAGAATGCTACTTCGGGTAAATGGCGCCAAATGCAATGAAATATGTTCATTGTCATTCCTAATCATATTCATTTTCGTATTCGGCAATAAGTGTGCTATGGAGCGGAAACTCGTTAGCACAATTGTGCGCATGTTGCTTGCTGAACATCGCTTTGTATTAGCAAGAAATAAGATAAATAATGAGTCTGTGCCGGTCAAATTGAAATATCATTTCATGCTGCTCTAAAAGTCTAGTCGGCTATGGTTTATCGCATGGGTAATGATAGTAAAATCATGCATGCTTGATTACTTAATGATGTGCAATAACATGGTGATGCTGCTTGAATAACGTTTCTGACAAACTGGTTACAGCCAGTTTTTTAAACCACTTCTTGAGCTAGACGACAATGGTGGTTTGCTACATCGCATGCAAGCCAGTTTCCCGACAAGGTGTCGCATCAACATTAGTTTTAAAGCTAATACTCTAAATATCGTTGTATAAAGAATAAATTTGGCTTAAAATCCCTTCTTTACACTCTGATTGAGTGAATAAAAGGCTGTTAGCTGTTATGCTAACTTGTTTTCGGTTTACGCTAACGATACCGCTTCCTAAGATATTGGATAATAAATGGCAGCTTATAACGTACAGAAAGTCCTGTCCGTACACCATTGGACAGATGCATATTTCACCTTTACCTGCACCCGCGATGATTCATTGCGCTTTCAGAATGGTCAGTTTGTCATGATCGGCTTGATGGTAGACGGTAAACCGCTGATGCGTGCCTACAGTATTGCCAGTGCTAACTGGGAAGAAGAGTTGGCCTTTTTCAGTATTAAAGTTCAGGATGGTCCGCTCACCAGCCGTTTGCAGCATTTGCAAGTGGGTGATGAAGTTTTGGTCAGCAAAAAGCCCACCGGTACTTTGATTGCCAGCGATTTGAATCCCGGTAAAAATCTGTACTTACTCTCCACTGGTACCGGACTGGCTCCTTTTCTTAGTGTGACCA
The DNA here is from genome assembly GCA_945267035.1 of uncultured Neisseriaceae bacterium. GTDB lineage: Bacteria > Pseudomonadota > Gammaproteobacteria > Burkholderiales > Neisseriaceae > Snodgrassella. Next base: position 28,673 of record CALYOS010000016.1, read on the forward strand.
AAGATCCAGAAGTATACGAACAGTTTGAAAAAATTGTGTTGATTCATGGCGTGCGATATCAAAAAGATCTGGCCTATTATGACCACTTTACTACTGAATTGCCTAACCATGAATATCTGGGTGAAATGGTGCGCGAAAAACTCATTTATTATCCAGTTGTATCGCGCGAAGATTATGTCCATCATGGTCATTTAACTGATTTAATGCGATCCGGCAAACTATTCGAAGATATTGGTTTGCCAAAAATGACGCCGGAACATGATCGAGCCATGATTTGTGGTAGTCCTGCGATGTTGAAAGATTCCTGTGCGGTACTGGATAGTTTCGGTTTATCGATTTCACCTAAAATGGGACAACGTGGTGATTATGTGATTGAGCGAGCTTTTGTGGATCAATAAATCACCAAAAATGCGAATAGGGCAGCATGATTTTCCATCATGCTGCTTTGATTTTTTAGTAAACTGATGATTTAATCATTTTTTTGTAATTTTTTAAATTATGCAAAACCTGATCACCCTACTGATTATTTTGTTGCCACTATTAGTGGGGTTTTTGATTCGATTACCCAAAAAGGCAATGGTGTGGCTGGATCGTGGTTTAGGGTATTTGATTTATGCCATCCTCTTTTTGATTGGTTTGTCTCTGGCGCATGTACCCAATCTCAGTGCCCAACTCAGTGTGATCAGTATTAACGTGTCGGTTTTATTTGTGTGTACTATGGGCGCAAATCTGCTGCTCATGATCTGGTTTGATCGCCGCTACCCGTGGCATTTGACGGCACAAGAACCGAGTAAAACTAAGCAGTCATTTAGTTTCGGCGGCAGTTTCAAACAGATAGCCTGTTTAGCCATTGGGCTGACTTGTGGGTTATTTAGTGATATCAGTGCTTGGCTTTATCCAGAAACAGCAATCAAATATGCTTTGATTTTATTAATTTTTCTTGTTGGAATGCAATTGCGCAGCAGTGGAATAGGTTTGCGGCAAGTATTACTGAACCGGCGTGGGGTAGTGATCTCATTGCTGTTTATGCTCTCGTGTATGCTCGGGGGCTTAGTGTTTGCCCTGATTATGCCAGGTGTGTCTTGGTCCAAAGGCTTAGCTTTAAGTAGCGGCTACGGTTGGTATTCCTTATCCAGCATCATTTTCAGTCAGGTTTACGGACCGGTCTGGGGCAGTATTTCCATGCTCAATGATTTGGCTAGAGAATTTTTTGCTCTCTTTTTTATACCAATCCTGATGCGCCGTTTCCCTTGTACAGCTATAGCCTCTGGTGGTGCAACCAGTCTGGATTTTACCTTACCGGCGATACAATCTTCTGGTGGTATTGCGGCCGTACCGGTTGCGATCAGCTTCGGTTTCATCGTTAATTTGCTCAGTCCGGTATTGATGGTGTTTTTCTCTTCTTTATCCGTTTAGATGAGGCCGTCTATTCGAGCGCAGTCAGCCCATTTGTTTCATTCAACCGCGTTAGACCTAGCCACCACCACTGAAGCATATACCGGTCTAACTACAACACAATCAACCATTGTCTCAGCTTATTGATGATCTAGTTTTAAAAAATAGTAAGCAAATTGATCATCAATTTTATCATTTATTTTTTCATACAATGCTCTAGCTTGGTGGTTTTCGATTACTGTGCACCATGATATTCCATTATAGGTAGAATGATTCGCAAAGCTTCTCACTTTTTGCATTAATTGGGTGGCAATACCGTACTTTCTGTGGCTTTTTTAATATATCAGTCATTCAAAATTAGGGTTGGTGATATGGATAAAGAACAATAGGTAAAGTATAGCTGTACGCAACCACATGGTGTTTTATGGTCGTAAGCTAGAAAAATTACTCAATCATGGTTGATCAATCTCGCTTGAATACACTTTTTTGATTCAGAATAACAGTCCTCAATAGCATAAAATTCTCGATGCTGAAAAAAAGTCATAATATGTCATCAAGCTGGTTTATGTAGCTTGTATTACATTCAATGGAATTTTCTTAGCTAACCCTTGTTTGGTTAGACACATAACAGATGAAGTAATCAAAAATTTAACGAACTCTATGTTAAAAAATTGCGTACCTCTTATATTGCAAGGATGCTGGCTAGCATACTGAATCAGATAGCATGGGAATGCCTAGGGATGTTGATTTGAGGGTAATCAGGCTCTAGGGGGATGAGTTAATTTTTAGCTGAATAAGTCGGTTTTTTACCAACATATTATCAATTTATTTATATCAGCATGATTCTGATTGCAGATGCATATGATATTACGTTTGATTATGGATAAATAGGCTTAAGTTAATCAGATAGATTAGACATTGGTTTAGGTTTAATTTAACAAAATTAACACATATCAGGTCTTTTAAGACATTAAGCCGACATGTTTACTTCTTAATACTGCGTATCAAAAATTATGTGAGTATATTTATTCAAAATAATTCTAAATTACATATTGGTTTCAAACATGACTAATCTAAGCATTCTTAGGCAAAGAATCGCTTAATTTCTGCATACTTTTTTTAGCATAAATAGTACAATTATCAATTTTACTTAGTAAAAAGTTTTGTTTTTATTGAAATATTTACTATTACTAAATATATTTGCCTATAATTGCAGTTTGATTATTTACCCAGTCAGGAGGAATAGTCTTATTCATTCATGTTGAAGAAAAATAATGGCATTTATTGGCATTATTGGCACAATAATTAAAATGTTAATGATTAATGTGACTTCGTCATGTAAATCATTTAAGACATTAATCCGGATTTATCTAGTTTATTGGGATAAATTAGGCTCTAATTTATTTTTTTTATATTAATTAACTGTTAATGCTAGACATTTAAGTTTGTATCTTTAGGGTGAGGGAGAGTATCGAAACTTGAATACTATTTAGAGAAAGAGAGAGAATATGACCAAATGGTGTCAGAATGTTTCTAACAATGAGAAAAAAACTTTCTGGGCATGTTTTAGTAGCTGGGGATTGGATACTTTTGTCAATCAGATGTTTGGACTGCTATTACCAACTCTGATTTCCACCTTTGCCATTTCCCAATTAAAGTTGTGCTGGATGAGCGCTTGTACTTTATTAACCACTGCTTTGGGCGGTTGGGTTGCCGGCGCATTATCAGACCGATACGGTCGAGTTAAAACATTACAATTGATGATTATTTGGTTTGCTGTCATGACTTTTATGATGGCCTTCGCTAATAATTATTATGTAATTCTGATATTACGTGCGCTGCAAGGCTTTGCTATTGGTGGCGAGTGGGCAGCCGGTGCGGTGCTGATGGCAGAAACTATTCGCAGCCAATATCGCGGTAGAATGATGCCGTTGATGCAAAGTGGTTGGGCAATCGGTCTTGCTTTGGCATTAATCGTATTTTTTGTGGGTTCAAGCTTGTTACCCCAAAATAACGGTTGGCGTATTATGTTCGCCATTGGTTTGTTGCCAGCGTTATTGATTTTCTTTGTCCGTCGCCATGTTGTTGAACCTGAACGCGAAATAGCTCTATCTGTAGATCAGCCAGCCAAATTCTCTAAGGCATTATTTGGTATTTTTTCGCCGCCCATGTTGCGTATTACGATTTTAAGTTCTTTACTCGGCATAGGCGCTCATGGCGGTTATCACACCATCACGACATGGCTGCCGATCTATCTCAGACAAGAACGGCAATTTTCAATGCTGCACACCAATACCTACATGACCGTGATCATTATTGCGTTTTGTTGCGGTTGTTTAGTTAGTTCTTATTTAGTGGATAAAATTGGCAGACGATTTAATGTCGTCTGTTTTGCTATTGGCGCAGCGGTCACCATTCGTTGTTATTTATTTTTACCTTTAGATAATGTGCATATGTTACTGCTTGGTTTTCCTTTAGGCTTTTTTGGAGCCGGCATACCAGCAACATTAGGTATATTATTTAATGAATTATATCCGCAGCAATATCGTGGTGCTGGAGTAGGATTCAGTTATAACTTTGGTCGGCTGTTGGCTGCTTTTTTGCCTTTTCTCGTCAATAGAATGAGTGCCAAAATGAGTTTAGGTACTGCCATTGGTATAGACGCTAGCTGGGCTTATAGTTTGGTGGTGATTAGTGTGTTGTTATTACCGGAAACCAGAGAAGGGTTTAAAACTGATAAGTTAAATCGGTCAGAACTTTAATGGATTATTACAATTAAATTAAATCATTAAACCATTAATTTTCCCGCATACAAACAGCTTGAAACATCTTAGCCCTTTTTTGTGGCTGATCAGCTTATGCTGACAAGCGGGGCAATGATCATCCTCTCTGGCGTGGATGATAAGAATATTTATGCGTGTTTATTTTTTGCGGTCACCAACAGAAGCGATCGTTGCTGATGGTTCATGAGTCAGATTGTTGATGCTATGTTTGCTGCGTGATATGGATTAGCAGCAATCTGCCTGTTTACTGTGATGTGTATCATGAAAATATTGACACCAAATTAACCGCTAGCGACGCTGTCAATTTTTAATTTTAGGGTAGTTAACAGTATTCCTGAGTACTTTTTTTCTGCTGCAATTTTGTCTTTTTGATCTGATGTTATGTCATCTATTTTTTAACGATTTAATGCGTTAATTTTTATTTTAAATCAAGACTTAGTTAATGCTGGGTTTGCTATTTCTGGATTTCATCCATTTGCGCAATATAAGCCATTTCTCAGATTCCTGCCGATATCTTTAAGTTCAGCTATTTGATGATGTTTCTTTAAAAGACTTCTCTCATCGCAACAGCATGGTTTACCTTTATCTTAAATTTGTTCTGCATTAGCACTAAATTTTTCATTGACGCTGGGATGACATTGATACAATAGAAAATAGATGTATAGGTGTTTTAGCCATTTGCCTGTTGCTTAAAGCGTATAGAGATAATTTTGATAGGCGCGATAGCAATTGATCACTCAATTTCCGTATGAATAAATCCGATTTTGCGATTGCTCAATAAGATCTATACGATATCTGAACCTTTTGCCATTGATGAAACTGCTCATCATAAACTGGTTTAATCATTGCCACTGAGGCTTTTTGTTCTTCATCTAAATTTCAGGTTTTTCATGGTTGTTTTGCCAAGTTGCTACCAGCTCTGATCCAGTATTTTAATTTATTAGTGTTTTTTTAATATCACTTTTGTTTTTAATTTTTTTTTATCAGCAATATATTCTTCTAATCATTCTATTGTGTTGATTTTGATTGGTACTTATCCTCGTTTTTAGCGATTTTCGTTTGCTTTTTATTCGCTAATTATTTTTCTTAGCTTTTGTTATGAGATGCATCATATCAATTCGATTTATTGATGGTTGGTGTATGACGGTAGAGGTACATTGTTGGACAGCGCTCTGGGATAGTTTAGGATTGTTGCTTAGATAAATATTTGATTTGTAAGTTAATGAAAGTTGAAGGTAAAGTCTGGTTGCAGCCGTGCTTTTATCGAAGCTATGGGTTATAAACATCGTTGCTTAGCTTGCTTTTCGGGTAAATGACCTTATGTGACAAGGTATTGACATGGCGCGGTATTCATTGCCTTTATTTCTGGTTGAATTTATTTCAGGTTTCTAATGTATGGATGTTATTCAGTATCCCAATAGTGTATTTAAACTGCACCGTCCCTTTCCGCCGGCTGGCGATCAGCCAACAGCTATTCAAGGTTTGCTGGAAGGGCTGGAGGATGGTTTATCCAGTCAGACATTACTTGGGGTGACCGGCTCGGGTAAAACTTATACGATGGCCAATGTGATTGCCCAGAGTGGTCGTCCGGCAATTATTATGGCTCATAATAAAACGTTGGCTGCTCAGCTTTATGCAGAAATGCGTGAGTTTTTTCCGGAAAATGCGGTGGAATATTTTGTTTCTTACTATGATTATTATCAGCCGGAAGCCTATGTTCCCAGCCGCGATCTGTTTATTGAAAAAGATTCAGCGATTAATGAACACATTGAGCAGATGCGTTTGAGTGCGACCAAAAGCCTGATGCAACGGCAAGATGTGGTGATTGTGGCTACCGTATCGGCGATATATGGTATTGGTGACCCCAATGAATACCATCAGATGATTTTGCATCTGAAAGAGGGGCAAAAAATGGATCAGCGCGAGATTATTGCCCGTCTGGTTGCCATGCAGTATGAACGTGGAGATATTGACTTTGCTCGCGGTACTTTTCGCGTGCGCGGTGACGTGATTGATATATTTCCGGCAGAAAGCTCTGAGCTGGCTTTGCGCATCAGTCTGTTTGATGATGAAGTAGACCGTATGCAGTTATTTGATCCCTTGTCCGGTAGTTTGCAACAGCGGGTGGGTCGCTACACCGTTTTCCCTTCCAGTCACTATGTTACGCCGCGTGATACGGTATTGCGAGCTTGTGAAAATATCAAACAGGAATTGGCTGAGCGGATTAAATGGTTTAGTCGCGAAGGTCGACTGGTGGAAGCACAACGCATTGAACAGCGTACTCGCTTCGATTTGGAAATGCTCTATGAAATGGGTTTTTGCAAGGGTATTGAAAACTATTCACGGCATTTTTCCGGCAAAAATGAAGGCGAGCCACCACCAACATTGATGGATTATTTGCCCAGTAATGCTTTAATGTTTATTGACGAAAGCCATGTCACTGTTACACAGATTGGTGGTATGTATAAAGGCGATGCATCGCGTAAGCAAAATCTGGTTGATTATGGTTTCCGTTTACCCTCAGCGCGGGATAACCGACCGTTGAAATTTAATGAATTCGAACAGGTGATGCCGCAAACCATTTTTGTTTCAGCAACTCCGGCTAAATATGAAGAAGAGCATGCGGGTCAGGTTGTTGAACAAGTGGTGCGTCCCACTGGGCTCATCGACCCCGAAATTATTATCCGTCCAGTAGCAACGCAGGTGGATGATCTGTTATCAGAAATCAATATTCGTAAAGAAAAAGGTGAACGGGTATTGGTGACCACGTTAACCAAACGTATGGCAGAACAGCTTACCGATTATTATTCCGAACTGGGGGTTAAAGTTCGCTATCTGCACAGTGATATCGATACGGTAGAACGGGTGGAGATTATCCGTGATCTGCGTTTGGGTCTGTTTGATGTGCTGGTGGGAATTAACTTATTGCGTGAAGGTTTAGATATTCCTGAAGTGTCGCTGGTGGCGATTCTCGATGCGGATAAAGAGGGTTTTCTGCGTAGTCATCGCAGCCTGATTCAAACCATTGGTCGAGCAGCACGTAATGTGCACGGACAAGCAATTTTGTATGCCGATAAAATTACTGATTCTATGCAAGCGGCCATTTCAGAAACTGAACGCCGTCGGGCGAAACAAATTGCCTTTAATACTGAACATGGCATTGTGCCGCAGCAGATTAAAAAGCAGGTTCGCGATCTGATTGATGGGGTTTATCATGATGACAACGGAGCGAAGGGGCGTGGGCGCAGTAAGGTTAAAGTGAAAGAAATTCACAATGAAGAAGAGGCGCTGAAAGAAATTGCCAAACTGGAAAAAGCCATGCAAGCGGCAGCGCGGGATTTACAGTTTGAAGAAGCGGCACAAATTCGCGATAAAATTCGAGCGATTAAAGAAAATCTGCTGTTTGGTGCAGCAGAAAAATAACCTGTGATGCAGTCATTGAACCAGTGGCTATTTTGATCAATGTCTTGGTTTTTAGAGATGATGTGATTTTACCCTAGCTGATTTTAAGCCGATGTCTCAAGCCAAGTTGGTTGAAATAAGCTCAGTTGCCTTAAGGCTGAAGAGCTCAGCCCTAAGATTTAAAGGCACAACCAGTCAAAAAATAGTTGAATGCTCAATTCCTGTGGCCGCTGGTTATTTTGGCAACCGATTTTGTTGAGCTCTTGGTGGCAAACAATGCCATCAGCTTGATCATTGTTGTCATTTTTTGCCCGGCTGCATGATGCTGAAATATGATTGACTCAGCAACACGCTGATTGATTATCTGGCTGCTACAGTTTATTCATTCGTAGGTTATCTGACGCTGTATAAGTTCAGTTTTAAGCTTGAATTTTTGTGAAGTCATCTTTTGAATAAACTGTAGAGATTTTATCTTGTCTATTATGCACATAAATAAACCGTCAGGATTAAATGGCATGCTTTGTCTATTACTGGAATGTCGTTGATATTTTATTTATTACTGCTAGAGTTGATTGATTAATAAGTGAGTTTTGTCTGTGGATTTAAGTAGATAGAAACCAAGTTTACTGGGTTCCATTCCTTAATTTAGGCAAATAAATCTCTGCTGTTTTTTTTCGATTTTGTGACTTCCAAAGTGAACTACCTGACGTAATCAGTTTTGAGCTCGGGTGTTGAATTCGGTAGACGCAAGAAAGTTAAAATTTCTCGGTCTTTTTGATCGTGCAAGTTCAAGCTTCGCCTCAGGCACCATTTAAAACATTTCTTTTATACGGGAATAGCTCCGTTGGTAGAGCGCAATCTTGCCAAGCTTGAGGTTACAAGAACGAATTTCGTTTTCCGCGCCATGTTCACATCCTGAGTAATCGGTTAAAGTCGGCAAAGTTCAGATTTTGATTGATGCCTCCCTAGTGCTTAACTGTAGTAAATTTTGAGGGATATGCTTGTTTAAATACCTCTAAGTTATTAATGTTTCTTGCAACTGCAATGACCATATCACCTCAAGCCCAAACAGATTTTTACTAAGCAAAATCCAATGCACTAGATGCTCGCGAGCTCAACCATACTTTTTTTAAAATGAATTCATCCTAAACAATGGCTGCATAATGAAGCACCCATTGTTTTAATTTTCTAGAAAATATTATTCTATTCAAACTTTGAAGTGTCGGTAGCACAAACACGGAGTCGATGACCATCGGGATCAGTTCCTACAAATGTGTATCCGAAATCGAGCATTTGGGGTTCAAGTTCAATGTTAACGTTTAATTCTTTCCATGCCGAATAAATTTCATCGACTTCATTTTTGGTTACATCACTAAATGACAGCTCAAAACCACCATAATGATTGGGTGCCTTTGGCGTTATTTTATCAGCCTCTTGCAGCCCCAAAATAAAATTATCATTCAATAAAAATACAGCAAAGCCAGGATAAGTTTTAACCGGTTGTCGTCCTAATATTTTAGTGTAAAATTCTCGACTAATATCCACATCTTTGACATAAACAATAACGCTATTAGGTTTAAACATAAAATTTCCTTTGTAGTGCTAACGATAAATCTACTTGATTTTAATTGTCTATAATTTTGAAGTAGCATTGATGAAAGCTGTTGGTCTTATTTGAAGTTGATGCTTAATTATTTTGCCAACAAAAAGCGTGAGAATTAATGGCTTAATGAATAACATCTTTTAATATATATTTCTCATATTCGCCATTTTTATTTGTTTTTCGTACATGTAACAATTTCACTTTATCGCCTTTTTGGGCATTGACCAAGGCAAAGGCATCAGGCAATGCGAGTGATAATTCATAAGGTCGATTCTGAGGTAATTGGCACCCACTGTCTGCTCTGCCTGCTATCTCTGACTGTTCGATTTTCACTTTAATCATAAAGGTACTTTTTTCGTATTCTTGTTGGTGGTTTGGCTGTCCATTCGCGTCCCTAGGGCTGATGGATGCAATCATGTGCTCCGGATCTTGTAAAAGTGTGCCGGTTAATAAACACGTGTTCACGTAGGAGGCAGATGCTGCTGGAATGAAGCACATTGATGCCAGTGCAAAAAAACACCCTCTAAAACTTTTCATAAATTTCTCCGCTTCATAGAAAAAATATATTTATATCATTAATGTTAAGGCAACTGTCCCATTTTATCTGGGATGAACTTTTAAATAATTTTTAATTGTAGGCAAAAATATCATTGCCGAAAGATGACAAAAGTGCTTAAATTAAACAATTATTGATATCGATCAAATTAATTCAACTTTTAGCCCCAATTTTACCTACAACATACATCAATGTGATCTGGTTTAACCAGTCAACGCAATAACCCAATTTCACAAACAGGGAGAGTTTGCAAAATGAATAATACCGAAAGTGAAAATCCAATCGATGTGATTCTTATCGGCGCAGGCATCATGAGTGCCACGCTGGGTACGTTACTCAAAGAACTACAGCCGGACTGGAATATTAAAATTTTTGAACGTTTAGATGGTGTTGCTCAGGAAAGTTCTGATGCCTGGAATAATGCTGGTACAGGTCATTCCGCTCTGTGTGAGTTGAATTACACACCCGAGCAGGCTGATGGAAGTATTGATGTCAGCAAAGCGATCAAAATCATTGAACAGTTCGAGCAATCTAAACAGTTTTGGGCTTCACTTACAGATCAGGGCATGATTGCTGATCCATCGGAATTTATTCGCAGTGTGCCGCACATGAGTTTTGTGATCGGCAATAAAGACATTGAATTTTTGCGTAAACGTTATGCCGCGCTTCAACAACACAGTCTGTTTAAGGATATGTGTTTTAGTGAAGATAAAGAGCAGATCGCTAAATGGATACCTTTGATGATGCAGTCACGGCAAAGTGATGAACCACTTGCTGTTACGTATTCTGAGCTGGGTACGGATGTGAATTATGGTGCATTAACCAGAATCCTGATGAAAAATTTGATTAATCAGGGAGCGGAACTTAATCTTCAACATGAAGTTGTGGATTTAAAACGCCATAATCAGCACTGGCAGCTTAGTGTTAAGGATTTACGTACCCACAGTTTGCGCAATGTGCGCGCTCGCTTTGTCTTTATCGGCGCTGGCGGGGGCTCGCTGAAGTTGTTGCAAAAAAGTCAAATTGAAGAAAGTAAAGGATATGGTGGCTTTCCGGTTTCCGGTGAATGGCTGGTTTGTAAAAATCCGGATGTAGTGCGCCAACATAATGCCAAGGTGTATGGCAAAGCTTCTGTGGGTGCGCCACCTATGAGTGTGCCTCATCTGGATAAGCGGGTTATCGATGGTCAAGATGCATTATTATTCGGACCGTTCGCCGGTTTTACCACCAAATTCCTGAAAAATGGCAATTTTACCGATTTGTTTAAAACGCTGAATATCAATAATATTTTGCCTATGCTGACCGTTGGCATGCATAACATTAGCTTGGAATATTATTTAATGCAGCAAGTGACCTTAAGCTTTGCCGATCGCATGCAGGAGTTGCGCACTTTCTATCCAGAAGCAAAAGATGAAGACTGGCACTTGGATATTGCCGGAAATCGTGTGCAGGTGATTAAAAAAGATGCGCAAAAGGGTGGGGTATTACAATTCGGAACTGAGTTGGTGAAATCGGCAGACGGTACTTTAGCGGCGTTGTTGGGCGCCTCTCCAGGAGCTTCTACTTCTGTTTCCATCATGCTGGAACTGTTACAACACTGCTTTGCTGATCAAGTAGCCAATGAATGGTCGCAGAAGTTATTGCAGTGGATACCGAGTTATGGTCAGAAGTTGGAAAACAATCCTGAGCTGGTGCAACAAATTCGGCAGTGGACAATTAAATCATTACGTCTACAAAACCCAGCCGAACAACGCTCACCGCAATCTGCAGCCGTTGAGTAAATCAAAGCAAGCAGTATTGTGCGGTTGAAAATGTTGAAACAGCCAGATAGTGATTATCTGGCTTGTGTTTTATGGTTGATAACATCCAAATGGTTGCAGAAATGGTCTTTGTTGACGGTGATGATTTGACCTTTTAGGGTGAGTGGATCAATGAAGCCATGTTAAGCGCAATATTTTGCCCCTATAAAGGGTGGATTATAGTACCAAAGTTGGTGTCAATATGATCCCAACCATTGTGCTCTGTCTTCAGTAGCTTGAGTTTTAAGGGGTAGCTTAGCCAGTTTGCTTAATCACTTTTATATGCTGTTGAGACATAGAGGATTGGTGAGAATAAAAATGCTCAACAGGGGGTATGCTATCTTGAGCAAATAACTACATTTTTTCATCATATTCTCAGATCAATTTTAGCTTGAGGATTATCTCTTTTAACAGGTCTTGATCTGCATCTATTTTAATTATTGATGCCATTTTTTCTGTTTCTTCAAGTGAATACGCTAGCGAATAAAATAAGTCATTGATAGAAGGTTTGTTGGCGATGAGCCGTGAAAATGCCATGATGTGATGTGTTAATTCAGGTTGTATTCTTATAAAATTTGGGCAGATATCGAAATGAAATAACGGTAAATTTATCTAGATATAGCCTTTTTTATGCAAACATAGCTGCATTTTTTTCTGAGTTTGGTGGCGATTATTTTCTAAATAATCGAGCAGAGTATCAGGATATGAAGAATTTTCAGATATAACATCAAACTGAATTTTTAAGCATTCGGAATAATATATATTATCAAGTTTTATTAAATATAAAAATGCGATATCACCTTTTTTCAGTTCTGTTGATTTCAATTTTGTTGCGACATTCAGTAATTGATTGTTTGTGATACTGTCTAGAAGGATTTTTATCTTTTTTTTATCTTTTTTCAGATCCTTATAGTATTGATCAATAATGAAATTATCTGCAACACTATTCCAACTTAGTACAATATTATCTCCAAAATCAATGTGCAGTATTTTTTTTGGGTTCTTTGTATTGTCTACTGTTATCGTTTCTCCGTTATTAGACAATTCAGGTGCAGGATTGTTTGCATGACACCCAATAAGAAACAGGCACATATAACACAATAAAATTAAATTTTTCATATTATTGATAAATCAGGTTTCTGGAAAAAAAGAAGGGATTTTATTTGCTCTGTTTTCATCCTAAATTAACGATGAGCCATGTGTTCTTTTTTGGTAAAAATGATGCTATCACCTAACACGTCACGACCAAGTGCTCATTTATACCGCCTCTTTATGTCTATAAGTAGGACTTCCGATAACTCGACCATAGTCATGCTTGAATAATTCAGATGCAAGAAGTTCAGTAGGAGTTGAGTATCTCTCGTCAGCAATACCTTTAAGTTTAAACGTGATGTCTCTTATAGCGATTTCGGAGTCTACTACAATAATAGAAATAGTGTCATTAGGGAAAACGGTATTGACTCTGTCAGCAATTGAAGTATCTACTCGTATTCCAATAGCACCATTAGGTAAATGGAGAGAGGGTATGGCAACAAAACTGTTTTCCTCATCATAAGTAAATCTGCCAATGATTTTTAGGTTATGCCGGTTATGCTCAGCAAAAAATCAATCAATTTTGCTTCAATGAATTTGGTTAGTAAGTTTTGATTTAGAACATAAGAAATATCAATTTATAATTAGGATGGGTTTTCAGTTTGAGCAACTTTCATCTGATCCAGCAGGTTTTTCCTTGTTATCGCCAAGCAAATGATTCAATTTTGCCATACTACTAATCAGATAAATAAGCAGTTATAGTCGTATGCTGTCGTGGCGATTTGTTAAGCATGCACAATAATAAGAATAATTTTTTGCCTTTTGGCCTCCGGTAATCATTGCTTTTTTATGAGCATTGACCATGATCGCTACCTCCTCGGTCTGGGTACGAATAGGCAGATTCAAACCCATGATTTGTAATGGGGTGTTCTACTCAAATAAGGCTAAATGATCTACTGGTCCAATTTCTTAGCGACAAGAAGATTTGACTTCTGCATCATTCGGTATTCTCTTTGTTTTGTGTTTTTTATTTAATTATCATAGGTGTACGCCTAAAAAAATTTAACATTAAACTAACATTTTAATTAATTTGTGTTAACATTATTGATGAATATGTCAATATTCAAGCATCTAATCATTTATATATTTAGATATTACATTATATTTTTCTACAACTAATAGGAGTCATTTATGCGTAAGATTTTTTCCTCCATTGTGGTGGCGTTGAGCCTGTGCATATTTAGTGCCAGTGCATTCAGTGCAGAATTTTATACCAGACGGCACACCACCAAGCGCCATCATGTGGTGCATAAACAAGGTAAAAAAACTCAAAAAACTTATCGTCGTAGTGTCAGAAAAAAACGGCATTATGCGGTAAAACCGGTCAATAAAAATCGGCATCACTATCGCCGTCAGCACAGTAAACAAAAAAATCACTACGGTATTCACAAGAAAAATCGTCAGACCAGCTATCGCCATAAACGTCGCGTGGTTCGCAAAACGCACTATCGTGGTAACAGCCGATACCATTATCGTAGAAGCACCCGCAGTCATTACCACCGTGGCTACAGAGTGCATCGTCGTAGCGCGCGATACTAATCATGCTTCCTGCCGGCATACAAGTGTAAGCCGGCAGTTTTTTTCAGTGGTAAAGGGTGATCAGGAATTGGTCATGTCCGCTTAATGTTGAATTGATAGCAATGGAATATTGTGCTCTTTGTACTTTGCCGCCAATTTGCTGCGAGGTTTGCTGTGGCATTGATTGCTCATTCTCAACATGGTCATCATGATGCGATGTGTTGTGGCGGATGGACTCGTTTATAGGGTTATTGGTGCTCTTTTGGCGGCACTAATTGCGTGGAAATAGGTTGGCTGAAGATTGATTAGGCTTTCTTTCAACATAAATCGCTCAGTAGCCTCTGGTTGTAATCGCAATCTTGGCTATTTTCACGCTGACAGGGTGGTGATTAGGTACCATTGATCTGTTGGCAGCATCCGGTTGGTTTAATGTTGTGTAGGACTTTTGCTGCGGTGTGTTCTATCGGTGTGGTGCTGTCTTGGCCATAGGTCGGACGTTGCTGCATTACTGTCCTGTTGGTTGGAAATAGTGTGCACGCTAATGTAAATTATGATTGTTTTTCAGGTATAATTATATTTTTAATGTTGTTTTCAGACGAGCTGTTTTGATTGTTCAGGCAGGTTGTCTCTATCTCTATCAATATAATTATGCTCAGTAAAGATCAGTTTGCGGATAATCATTTTATCCGATCTATTATCGAAGACGATTTGCAAAACGGACGTTGTCAGCAAGTGATAACACGTTTTCCGCCGGAACCAAATGGCTATCTACATGTTGGTCATGCTAAGTCTATTTGTCTAAATTTTGGTCTGGCCTTTATTTATGATGGCTTATGTAATCTGCGCTTTGACGATACCAATCCGGAAAAAGAATCGGATGAGTATGTGCGGGCGATTAAGGAAGATGTGCAGTGGCTCGGTTTTAAATGGCATGAGGAGCATTTTGCTTCTGATTATTTCGAGCAATTGTATGAATATGCGTTGGAATTGATTCGTGCTGGCAAGGCGTATGTAGATGATCTGGATGCGGAAGAGATGCGCCAGTATCGAGGTACGTTAACTGAAGCGGGTAAGAATAGTCCGTATCGGGATCGTTCGGTGGAAGAAAATCTAGATCTGTTTCAGCGAATGCGTGACGGTGAATTTCCAGATGGCAGTAAAACGCTGCGGTTAAAAATTGATATGGCCGCCGGTAATATCAATCTGCGTGATCCGGTGATTTACCGTATTCGTCGAGTGCATCATCATCGTACCGGGGATAAATGGGTGATTTATCCGATGTATGACTATACGCATGCGATTTCCGATGCGATTGAACAGATTACTCATTCTTTATGTACGCTTGAGTTTGAATCACACCGTCCGTTATATGACTGGGTGGTAGAAAATATTACGATTGCGCATCAGCCACATCAATATGAGTTTTCTCGTCTGGAACTGCTTTATTCTGTGACATCGAAACGCAAGCTCAATCAGTTGGTGACGCAGGGGCATGTCAGTGGTTGGGATGATCCACGGATGCCGACAATTTCTGGTATGCGTCGCCGAGGCTATACGCCACAAGGTTTGCGCTTGTTTGCCAAACGGGTAGGCATTTCCAAAAGTGAAAATGTGGTGGACATGAGTGTGTTGGAGGGAGCGATCCGTGAGGATCTGGAAAATGTGGCTCCACGCATGATTGCGGTACTCAATCCAATTAAGGTGGAACTGACCAATTTTGATGAGGTGCTCACGCAAAGCCGTACTGCGCCGTTTCATCCACACCACCCTGAAATGGGTGAGCGTCTTATGCCACTAACGAAAAACATTTATATTGAAGCTGATGATTTCGCGCTTGATCCACCCAAAGGATGGCAAAGACTGACGCCAGGTGGAGAGGTTCGTCTGCGTTATAGTTATGTGATTAAGTGTGATGAGGTGATTCGCGATGCCTCTGGGCGAGTGGTGCTGCTTAAATGCAGTATCGACCATGAAACTTTGGGGGCTAAGCCACAAGGACGCAAGGTGAAGGGGGTTATTCACTGGCTTTCCACTGAGCATACGGTACCGGCTACGGTTCGTTTATATGACCGACTGTTTACCCAGCCTCGTCCAGATGCGGTACGCGGTGAAGATGGTCAGTATGTTGATTTTGTTGAATTCATTAATCCGGAATCGGTGACGGAAATTGACGCACTGGTTGAACCGGCTGCGCAAACGTTGGCACCGGAAGCTCGCTATCAGTTTGAACGTCTTGGTTACTTTGTGACTGATCGGTATGACCATACGCCGGAAAATCCGGTATTTAATCGTACGGTTACGTTGCGTGATACCTGGCAGGCGCAAGCAGATAAGTAGTAATGTGGTTTAATTTTGGAGAAGACCGGTTAATTTGTACCGGTCTTTTTGTTTTGCGGTAAATTTTGTTCGCGGTTAGCCATCTTGGCTTGTAAAATGTTTTTATGTTGATTAGGTTAAATTGAGGCGGATTGATGCGACTTTTTCCGGTGCGTACAGGTTATCTGACTAATTTACCCATGCTGATTAGTATGGTGCTGGCGGCGTTATGGGTTTGGTATACGCACAATACGCATGAAAGTACGGCGCTGTTTCTGGGCATTATCGCTGGTGGGCTGGTGGATCTGGATGATGGCTTTACCGGCAGATTACGCAATCTGTTTTTTACGTTGATCTATTTTGCGCTGGCTGCTACGGCAGTGCAGTTAACTTATGGGCGAGCATGGGAATTTTCGCTGTTGATGGTGTGTGCGGCTTTTGGTTTGACGATGGTTGGCGCTGTGGATATGCGTTACCGCACGATTGCTTTTGGCACTTTGCTGGTGATGCTGTATACGGTTCTGACCTATGCACCACAACTACCATGGTATACCAATCCGCTTATGCTGATTTGTGGCACGAGTTTATTCAGTTTATGCACACTGGTGTTGCATGTGCTGTTTCCGGATCGACCGGTGCAGGATAATCTGGCCAATGCGTATGCGATGCTTTCGGAATATATGTTGATTAAAGCGCGGTTTTTTGATCCGGACGAAGCGGATTTGTTGCCAGAGCAGGAATTTAAGTTGGCGATGCAAAATACGGCGGTAATCAATGGTTTTAATCAGTGTCGCACGGCTTTGTTTTACCGTTTGCGTCGGCAACAGCGTTATCGGCGCACGGGGGTATTACTGCAATATTATTTGACCGCGCAGAATATTCATGAACGCATTAGCTCCCGTCATGTGGATTATGCGGCCATGTCGCAGAAGTTGGTGCATTCTGATCTGATTTTTCGTATTCAACGCTTAATTGTTTTACAAGCAGAAGCTTGTCAACAGATGAGTTGTTGTTTACATGAAGACCGGCCTTTTGTTTTTGACGCTAAGCTGACTCGGGCTGGGGAAGGGCTGCAACGTTCGGCTGGTTTGTATGGTGATGAATATGGTGCAGATGATGACACACCCGGCTGGCGGCAACTGATTGCGAATATTTTGGCGATTAATGAGCTGCTGCAGTTGCTGGCGCAGGTCAAAAGTGATGCGATCAGTCAGCCGGTAGCAGAAAATACCATTATTGGAATGGATGTAAATCGGTTGCGGGATGTGCTGCCGGCATTAAAGATGCATTTTACTTTGCAGTCTACGGTATTGCGACATGCTACCCGATTAGCAATTCTGACTGGGGTAATTTGTCTGATGGTAGAGGGATTACACTTAAAATTAGGCTACTGGATTTTGCTAACCGGCATTATTGTTTGTCAGCCTAACTATACTGCGACAACCACGCGACTGAAACAACGAATAATCGGTACTTTGCTTGGGGTATTGGTGGGATCGGTGATGCCGTTTTTTGTACCTACTCTGGCAGGTAAGTTGGTGATTGTGGTAGTCAGTACGGTATTGTTTTTTGTGTTTCGTTTTCGCCGTTACAGTTTTTCAACATTTTTTATTACTGTACAGGTGCTGGTTGGTTTTGCCATTATTGGTATTGATACTCAAGGCATGATGTTGCCGCGTTTTGTGGATACGATTTTGGGTGCGGTTTTGGCGTGGATGGCGGTATCGTATTTATGGCCGGATTGGCGTTATCTGACATTGGGGCGGATCGCCAGTCGGGCGTTAAACAGTGATGCAGTCTATTTGCAGCAGGTTGCCCAGCAGTTGTTAAATGGACAGAAAGATGATGTGGTTTATCGCGCCGCCAGACGCGATGCATATGAGCTGGCAGCTACGCTAAGTAATACGGTGGCAGATATGTCGATGGAGCCACAGCATTACGGACAACGAGTGGATGAGGGTAAAACGCTGTTGCAATTGAATTACGTTTTGGTTAGTTGCATTTCGGCTTTGGGGGCACTGCGTAGTCAGGTTGATCGGCTGCGTGCCCAGTTACCGGATACTGCTATTGAACAATGGAGTAAATTGGCGGCAAATATTGCTTTTTTGATGTCTGAGCCCATGGATTTAGAAAAGTTTGAGCAAAGCTGGATGGAAATTCAATCTCATCTCGAGCGTAGCCTGCGGGAGAATAGTACTGAAGTGGTTGAACAAGTGTTGTGGCGTCAATTGCAGCGAATTCATAAGCAGTTGCCGTTATACCGCTACGAACTTTATCCAGCGCAAAGGGACGCGAGCAATTCCTAAACGTGGTGGTTGGTTGAATAATACTATTTTTAAAATATGCGTTAGGACTTTGTGTCAATTTTGCTGCTGTCAATGCTTAAATGTTTGGTATTTAAAAAATGATATTTTAAGTATGCTATAGCCTTATTTGAACAATTTATTGGCTAAATGTTCAGGAGAAATATAGGTTTTTTACTTCAATCTGCTTGGATAAACAATCAGGCAACAAAGAATTGATGGTTTAAAACCGTTTGAATAGCAAATTTAAAATATGGGTATTTTTTTGGCTGAAGAAATGGGGGAGAGTGTGGTGTTGTGTTTTAGGATAGGGTGTTTACAAAGTTAAAAGCGAGATTTGACTCAGTGGTTACTAAGATCAATTCTGAATAAAATAGCTTAAACTCGCAATTTTTCTTAATAAAAGCACTTATGCAAATAAAATAATTTATCATGCATTTTTTTCTTATTAAAAAGAAAATTGAGTTGATAAAAAATTAAATTAATCTTTAGATATAAGGGGTTTAAGTTGTGATTATCACGTTGAAGACACACCGACGTAGTTTAAATTCGATCATGGATGTACCGTTTCTTGGCGCTTGGATCATGTTTATTTTTGCCTTACTTCCTGCAATTATTTTAATTATGTTCGGTGAATATCTTGGATTTAATGAAGAAATTTTGAGTAGGGGTATCATACAAATTATTGCTGCTATCTATAATCTCATTTTGTCTTACTTTTTTAACATAAAAATTGGGATTATGTTTATACCTTGTTGGTTGCTTTTTTTCCTCTTAGGGATATTGAAAATTTTCGGTCTGATTTGATTGTTATTGAATTATTTCTATTTTAACTCCCATTCTAGCTGAGCATGGTTAAACATGCTGCTGAAAAATCCTTTAAAAATCAATAGCTGATGCTGCTGTTGCAGCGTTAAATTTTAGGTTAAAAATTAGCATTAATATGTAAATATTTTGCTGTTGGCCCAGTTTTGTGGCTTGATGTTTGATGTCTCTCTTGATATTGAAGGCTGTTATTGCTGTTTTTTTTATAATGGCTATGGCTTTTATCAGGGTATTTCAAATGTTAATGATAGGATGATGATGTCTATGACGAATGAGCAAAATGAGGCTTCTTCTCATGTACCGCCATTGATCCCGACACAAAATGGTACGCTGGAGCTACATGATATTACGATTATTGATCAGGGCAAGTTACGAAAGGCTATTTCGGCTGCAGCTCTGGGCAATGCGATGGAGTGGTTTGATTTTGGGGTGTATGGTTTTGTCGCTTATGCGCTGGGGCAGGTGTTTTTCCCGAATGCATCTCCAAGTCTGCAAATGATCGCAGCATTAGGCACATTTTCAATTCCTTTTTTGGTGCGTCCGCTTGGCGGGGTATTTTTTGGGATATTGGGTGACCGGTTTGGTCGGCAGAAAGTTTTGTCGACCACGATTATTGTGATGGCACTAAGTACGTTTTTTATTGGATTAATTCCTTCTTATCACAGTATTGGTATCTGGGCACCCATTTTGTTATTGCTGTGTAAGCTAGCTCAAGGCTTTTCTGTCGGTGGTGAATATACCGGCGCAGCTATATTTGTGGCTGAGTATTCGCCCGATCGTCAGCGCGGTTTTCTGGGCAGTTTTCTGGAATTCGGCTCGATTTCAGGATTTGTTCTGGGCGCCGGTTTGGTGGTGTTACTGGAAAATATTATGGGCTCAGCGCATTTTCTATCCTGGGGCTGGCGTATTCCATTTTTTCTGGCTGCGCCTCTGGGCTTGTTAGGTTTGTATCTGCGTCATGCTGCTGATGAAACACCAGCCTTTCAGCAGCATGTAGCGACGATGGAAAAAGAAGAGCAGCAGCAATCGGACAAAATATCTTTTCGTGAAATTGTGTCTCGTTTCTGGCGTGCTTTGCTGGTGAGTATCGGTTTGGTTTTAACCACGAATATTACTTACTATATGTTGCTGACTTATATGCCCAGTTATTTATCGCATAATCTGCACTATGCTGAGGATCGAGGTGTGCTGATTATCATTGCGATTATGATTGGTATGTTGTTTATGCAGCCTATTGTGGGCTTTATCAGTGATAAGATCGGGCGAAAGCCTTTTGTGATTTGTGGTTCGTTGGCTTTGTTGGTGTTGGCCATTCCCTGTTTTCATCTGATTATCAGTGGCAAGGTTGGGCTGATATTTCTCGGTCTATTTATTTTAGCGGTGATTTTGAATTGTTTTACAGGGGTGATGGCCTCTACGTTGCCGGCGCTGTTTCCCACCCGTATCCGGTACAGTGCTTTGGCTAGTTCGTTCAATATCGCGGTGATTATTGCTGGGCTAACGCCAACAGTGGCTGCCGCTTTGGTGGATTCAACCAATAATCTGTATCTACCCGCCTATTATTTAATGGTTGTGGGTTTAGTGGGTATCGCTACTGGTATTTTTATGCGTGAGACCGCAAAACGTCCACTGCGGGGTGTGACGCCCTCTGCTGCAAATAAGCAGGAAGCGCGTGAATTACTGGTTGAATCTTATGAGCATATTGAACAAAGTGTGGAAGATATTGATGCAGAAATTGCGCGCTTACAGGCGCAAATCGAGCAATTGGAGATACGCAAGCAACAGTATGTTGATTTGCATCCCAAGCTGGAATAAACTTTGCTTTTGTTGATCGCTCAGCCCTTAATATGCTTTGTCTGATGAGTATTAAGGGTTTTTTTGT